>JACSRG010000268.1 GCA_014879865.1 Anaerolinea sp. | reverse complement strand
CCTCATCCCCCGTCCCCTTCTCCCGCCGCTCTGCTAAGGGCGAAGGGGTGAAGTCCCTCTCCCTGAGGGTTGAGGGAGGCAACCGAAGGTTGCACAGGGTGAGGTCTGTTTGCAAACAGACCCTAGCATCACTCCGCGAACCGGATGCGGTTTGCCTCGAACGTCGCGCCGACCGAGTCGAATAGGTGCAGCGCCGTGTCGAGGTGCTGCGCCCGTGCTGGATCACGCTCCGGCATGAAGCGTCCCAGATGGTAATGCGCCAAGCCTTCGTAATACGGCATTTTGAACGTCTGCGCCGCGCGGATCGCCGCCGCGCCCGCCTTGCGCGCGTTTGGCTCGTCGCCGCGCAGCCAGTGATACCAGCAGCGGTACACCCCTTCGACCGCCGCGCCGATGTCATGCGGGCGGGTGTATTTGCGGTGGTAGAGCGCCAAGCGCGCCCCCACGAGGCGATCCATGTCGGGCGCGTGCTGGCGTTCCCACAGCGTCAGGTAGACCGGGATCGATGCGGCTGCCGCGCCCGCCAGCACCATCGAGAGGGTCTGCGCGCCGTTCACCACCTGATCCAGTGCCGCCGCCGCCGCGCGCGCTTCTTCCCATGCGCCGATCCGCGAATGCAGTTCGACCAGAAACGCCAGCGCGGTGATCCGGTAGGGCGTCTGCGCGCCGAGGCTCAACGCGGCGGCGATCTCCGCTTCGTGATCGTAGTATTCGGCGCGCGCTTCGGCGAGGTCGCCTTCATGAAGCAGAATCCGCGCGCGGGCGATGCGAAAACGTCCGAGGGTCTGCACCAGTTCATCGCGCACGGTGATCGGGGCAGCCTCCTCGACCAGCGCCCGCGCCTCGGCGTAGCGGCTCTGCAAATAGAGGGCGTACATCCGGTACTCGCACGCATCCAAGTAGACGCGCTGACTGCCCGTCTGCAAGCTCATGTGCATGGCGTCGGACAGCACCCGGTTGGCGATCTCCCACTGACCGCGCCCGGATCGGTAAATCCCCTCGACCATCGCGCGCCATGTCTCGGTTTCGAGGTCGGGCGCGCGGCGCAGCCGCTCGGCGGAGAGGCGGAGATAGTCTCCGGCGAGGCGGTGCAGCCCGACATCGCCCAACGCGAAGCCGAACATGTGATAGGCGCTGGTTTGCAGGTGGATCGCGCGGGGCGTGTCTCCGGCGCGCTCGGCTGCCAGCATCCCGTTGAACAGGCAGAACAAGCCGAGGTTGAGGTTGGCGTTGTAGTAGGTGATCTTTGTCAGCTCGTTGAGCGATTCGGCGGCGAGCTGCCATCTGCCCGGCTCGGCGGAGCGCGGCGGACGGCGGGTAAGGCGCGCCGCGAGGTGCTGAAACACGGGCTTGACCGTCGCCAGTGACAGACGCCAGTTTGACTCCGGCACGGGCAAGCCGATCAGCGCGAGTGCCTTGCTGTGCCACTGCTGCGCTTTGACCATGTCGGTTTGCCCCCAGTACGCCGCGCCGATCAAGTGGGTGAGGCGGATGCGTTCGAGCGGGGCGGCGTCGATCAGCGCGTGTGCCTGCTCGAACAGGCGGATGGCGTCGCGGTACGCACCGGCATGGAGCGCGTCTTCGCCCGCACGGATGGCATAGCGAATCGTCTTGGCGGCGTCGCCCGCTTCCCCCCAGTGATACGCCAGCGCCGCGAATTGATCGGGCGCGTCGGGGTAGAGGCTTTCGATAGCCCCGGCGATCTGGCGGTGCAGGGCGCGGCGCTCGTCCGGCGGGACGCGCTCGATCACCGCGTCGCGCAGTTTGTCATGGGCGAAGCGGAAGCGATTGCTGCGCACTTCGATCACCGATGCGACCTGCAAGAACCAGTCGTCGAGGTTGAGCGTGGGCAGCAGGCAGCGCAGCAGGTCGAGATCAAGCTGGCGACCGCTGAACGCGGCGAGTGTCAGCGCGGATTGGGCGGAAGGCGCGACCTGATCTAGGCGGCGGGTGATGAGCGCGTGCATCCCGCCCGCGAAGACGCGCTCCGGCAGAGGCTTCGCGCCGATGTCCGCTAACTGCGCCGAGTCCGCTGCCAGCGCGCGCACGACTTCGACCATGAAGAAGGCGTTGCCTTCCGCCTCGCGCTTGAGCAGATCGATCACCGCCTGCGATCTGCCCGCATCGCCGAGCATGGACGCGCTCAACTGCTCAATCGAGGCGTCGGAGAGGCGTCCGAGCGTTAGGTGATGGAGCGCGGGGTATTCGGCGGGGAGCGTCGGGCGCTCGTCGCTGCGGTACGAGCCGACGATCAACAGCGGTTTGCTGCGCGCCAGTTCGTTGAGGCGCTTGAGGAGCACGAGGCTGTCATCTGCCCACTGCACATCTTCGAGCAGCAGCAGGATGGGGCGGGTGCTGGCGCGAAAGAGCGCTTCGATCACGCCGAGCAAACGCAGTTGGAGCGACTGCGAGTCGATCTCCGGCGAGTCGCCGACTGCGCGTCCGATCAGGCGGTCAATATCCGGCACGAGCGGCTTGAGCACGGCGGCGGCGAAGTCGCTGATCTCGACGTGAAGGATCAAGCGGCGGATCGGGCTGCGCCAGATTTGATAGGGCGTCCCGGCTTCGGCGACTGCCTGCCCGCGCAAGACGAGCGCCCCGGCGATCAGCGCGTGCGTGCGCAGTTCGTCCAGCAGGCGCGATTTGCCCACCCCGGACTCGCCGCCGATCAGCCACGCGCTCCCCTGCCCGCCGAGGGCGTGGTCAAGCGCGGCGCGCAGTTGATCGAATTCGGCTTCCCGACCGACAAATTCCGCCGCGACGAGGTAGCTCTCGCGGACGGCGGTCGTCTCGACCGGGCGGGGCATGTCCAGCGCATCGCACAGCGCGGCGATCACCTCGGCGGCGGTCGCGTAGCGATCTACCGGGTCTTTGAGCAGCAGGCGCATGATCACCGGCGTGATCGGGTTGTCCGCGATGGGCGTATAGTCGGGGATCGTGTTGAGGATGTCGAGCATGATCTGGTATTTGTCCGGCTGCGCGGTGAAGGGCACGCGCCCGACGAGCATCTGATAGAGCATGACGCCGACGGCGTACAAATCCGAGGCGACGCTCGGCGGGGCATAGCCGACGATCTCCGGCGCGATGTATGCCAGCGTGCCGACCATGCCTTCTTCGGGGTTGAACTGCGCGTAGGTCACTGCCAAGCCGAAATCCAGCACCTTGACGTGATCGTCGGCGATCATGACGTTGCCCGGCTTCAAGTCACGGTGGAGGACGCCGCGCTGATGCAGATAAGCGAGCGCCTGCAAGAGCTGGATCGCCAGTTCGACCTGACGGGTGAGCGGGAGCGCTGCCGCGTATTCGCCGAAAGGCTGCGCGTTTTCGAGCAGTTCGAGCGTGAAGTACGGTTCGGCGTCGAAGCCGTAGTCGAGCACGCTGATGATATGCGGGTGGCGCAGCGACGCCAGCACTTTGAATTCCTGCGCCAGCGCATAGCGGAGGATGGCGCTTGCGCCTTCGCTTTGCCCCTCGCGCCGCGCGAGTGCGACCTGCTTCAAGGCGACATATGCGCCCGTGAGTCGATCAAGGGCGCGGTAGACCGTGCCCATGCCGCCCTCGCCGACCATGTCAAGCAGGCGGTAGCGATCCCCGATGAGACGCGCGTCCAGCATGGTGAAAACTCCGATGCGGTTGAGGCATGTATGTGAGACGCGGAATGTAAATCAGATCGAGGTGCGGCGCAAGACCGCCCGTTGGTATCCTAACCCATGTGATTCACGTAGGCATACACGCCGAGCGCGACCCGGCGCGTGACCTCGTTGGCGCTCTGTTCGGCTTGCGCGTAGACCGGCTGCGCGGCGGCGCGATCCTGCCGCAGCAGTCCCAAGCCCGCCATGAACGGGACATGCTCATCGACCGCGCCTTGCAGAATGATCTTCGTGAGCGCGGCGTATGCCGCCGGATGATGGAGCAGGCACAGCGACCACGTCGCCCATGTGCGCACTTCCGGGCTGGCATCGGTCAGCGCGGCGATCAACACGTCGAGCGCGCGCGCATCCGCCAGATCGCCGAGAATCGCCGCCGCGCGCCAGCGTGCCTCATTCGGGGCGCTGGCATCCGCCAGCAAGTCGATCAGCGGGAGCGGATCGCCCACCTTGATCAGCGCATTTTCCGCCACAATCCGCACGGCGTTGTCGGCGTGCGCAAGCTGCGTGAGGAGTGTTTGCATGTTGATTTCCGTTAGAAGGCGCGAAGCCGTCGCAGTGTTGACCGGATCAGGAAGAAGCCGACGAGGGCGATAGGCAGCAGACACCCGCACACCTGCGCCGTCAAGCCGCCGCGATCACCGGCATACACCCACAGCGCAATCACCCCGTTGACGACTAGAGTATACAGGAAATTCCACGTGGGGATCACGATCTGGGCGATCACCCACTCGATTGCGCCCTGCGTTTCGGGCTGTACCACCGGCAGCGGGACACTCGGCGTCCCGACGACCGTCGGGACGTAGGTCAGCCCGGTCGTGAGGTCGATCTGCGGGAAGGGAGTCGCCGCCGCTTGCGCGCCAAAGCCGTCGGCGACGAGCGGCGTGATCGACGGGGCGACGACGAACGGCGTCGGCACAGCGCCGCCCTGAAAGCCGAGCGTACCGGGGATCGATGTGGCAGCGCCGGTTGGCGCGCTCGCCGTGCGCGTCGCGGCGATGTGGGTCACCAGATTACACCCCAACGCGAACAGCGCAGCGGCGGCAAGAAGGGTCAGTTTGTGCTTCATAGTGGCAATGACCTTATCCAAACAATGCGACGCTAGCATAGCTTATTGTAATTACAGTTCCCATTATTAAAACCCTAGAAATCAAGGGCTTGACACGGCTTCTATTTAGACGATAATCAAATTAGATGTATATCTAAATACCCTGAGGAGGCAGCATGAAGCCACCCATTATCGTCTGGGACGACAAACGTCTCCGTGACATCCTCAAGACATTGGCGGACGACAACCGCCTGCAAATCTTCCGGCTCGTCAATGCCCGCGAACACACGGTGAGCGAACTGGCGGACGAGGTCTCTTTGAGTGACGCGACCGTTTCGCATCACCTCGCCCGTCTGCGCGAGGTCGGTCTTGTGACCCTGCGCATGGCAGGTAATCAGCACTTCTATTCGGTTCACAGCGCCGGGTTGGGGCACTTCAAGCGCTTGGTCGCGGAGATCGAGCAGATGCCGCCGCCCTATGAGCCGACGTACTCGGATGACAGTTGGATCGACGCGCTCGACTGGGCGTCGGATGAGGATAAAGCCGTGCTGCGCGAACACACGCACAACGGCACGCTGACCCGCCTGCCGCGCCAGCAAAAGCGGCTCATGCCGATTTTGCGCTGGCTGGCGCGGCTGTTCGAACTGGATCGGCTCTACTCGGAGAAAGAGGTCAACGCGATCTTGAAGGGCGCGTATGCGCACGATTACGTCAGCTTGCGGCGCGATCTGGTCGATTTCAAGTATCTGCGCCGCGAAGCCAACGGCAAGACGTACTGGTCAACGGGGAAGCTGGACTGACAGGTGTTCGCGATACCAAGCGAGCGTCGCCGCGATGCCATCGGCGTAGGCGGTGGCGCTCACCCCGAAGGTGCGTGTGAATTTGCTGCTGTCTACGCTGAAGGGTTTCTCGAACTCGTACATCATCTCGTAGATTTCGCGCAGCGCGGGAATGAAGCGCCCGATCAACCAGACCATCGGCTTGCCCAGCGCGGTGATCTTCGGCTCGACGCCCGCAAGCTGCGCCGCCAGCGTGATCACCTGCCGCGTGGTCATATCGGGCGCGTTCGGCACATGCCAGATGTGACCGAGCGCGCGCTCGTCGCGTCCGAGGATCGCCAGCGTCCTGCCGACATCTTCCATATAGGTAAAGGTGTGCGGCACGTCGATGTTCCCGACGACCTGCGCGGCTTTCCCCTGCACCAGCGCCGCGAAGACGCGATCACCGAGCGCGGAGTCGAACACGCCGGGACCATAGAAATCGGATGCCCGCGCAATCGCCGCGCGCACGTCGCCGCGCTTCTGGGCGTTCCACAATTCCTCAGACATCTTGGCGCGCACCTGTCCCTTTTTCGTGTGCGCGTTGTAGGGCAGGTCTTCGGTCATCGGGCGATCCACTTCGCCATATGCGTACACGTTTTCCATAGCGATCAGCTTCGCGCCCGTGTGGATCGCCGCATCGAGGATCGCCGTGTGCATCGGCGGGAATTTCTCCGCCCATTCGTGATATGGCGGATTGACGCAGAAGTAAACAGTTTCCGCGCCCTGTGCCAGCTTCCGGGTTTGCGCCTTGTCGGAGGCGTCGCCCGCGCAGACTTCCACGCCTGCCGGAGCGCTGACCTTGCCGCTGCGGTTGACAATGCGGACGCGCTCGCCTGCCTTGACTAGTTCGCGCATGGTGGCGAGTCCGACGGGACCCGCGCCGAAAATGACGTGCAGCATGAGGGTAATCTCCTTGCGCCAAGGCGCATCAAATACGCCCCCGGTTGATCCGGGGTTGTTATGAACGAATGGATACGGTGTTCAGACCCCCGAATTCCGGGGAATATTCATATGGCTTCTATGGGATCGTGGGGTGCATGTTCATGCTTTCCAGCAAGCCGAGGACATCGTGACGGTAGAAGGCATCGACATCGCCGACGACCGGCGGCAGGTGGTGATGCACTTCGAGCATGATGATCCCGTGGATGTGCGCCCAACCGAGCGACGCGACAGCCAGCAGAATCGGCGGGACGTTGTAGCCGTCGGCGGTGCTCATCTGCGCGAGGTGCGCGGCGACGGAGGGCGAGATGTGCTCCAGATGAGCGGTCGGCTTGAGGATGCCCGCCCGGTACGCGCCGTCGAGGATGCCGACGATGATGTGAAACATGCGCGCCGCTGCGGGGACGGTCAGTTCGGCGGGCGCAGTGTAGCCGGGGATCGGGCTGCCGTAGATCAGTTCGAAATCGACGGCATGATCGAGCGACCACTGGCGGTAATTGATCAGCGCGGTGTAGAGCCGGTCGGCGTACTGCTCCGGCGGCAGCGCGTGATCGCGTTCCTCGACATAATCCGCCAGCGCGTTGAACGCATCGAGGATCAAATCGGTGATCAGCGCGTCGCGGTCGGCGTAGTAGCGGTACAGCGCCGGGGCGGTGATGTCCAGTTCGCGCGCAATCGCCCGGAGCGAGAGCGCCGCCGCGCCTTCCATCTGCATCTGCTGGCGGGCGACGGCTTTGATCCGCTCGATGACGACTTCGCGTTTCTTGTCCGCCTCGATCTTGATGCGCGCCATGCTGACTCCATGAAAGTTAACTAACGATACTTGAAGTATACAGTGTTTACTTTTGCTGTCAAGCCCCCAGTTTTCTGAGAGCGCCGGACAATCGCCGATCAAATTTCGCCGCATATGGGTAAGATACTAGAGGCGTGACGAGAACCAATCAGGGAGAGGTCATGACAAATCAAGTCGATGCTGCCCGCCGACAGGGCGAAAAAAACCGGCGCAGCGCCCGCCGCATACGCTGGATCACGCTGCTGGCGGTCGCGCTGATCGTGATCGCTGCGCAGGGGTGCGCCGCCGTACTGCTGCAGCCTGCCGCGTACCTGTATAAGCTCGACGGGACAGACTGGCGCGAGGTTGAACTGCCCGAAGGCGAAATCCCCCGGAGCGTGCTGACGACCGGTGACGGGTCGGTGTGGGTGCAGACCGATACCGAGTGCGGGCTGCTGCGCTATCGTGATGGCGCGTGGTCGGATTGTGCCAACCTGCCCCCGTCTGCCTACTCCTACTACGGTCAAATCTATGCGACTACCTATGACGATGAAGTATGGGTGACCTACGACAGTGACGTGCATCACTTCGACGGCGCAGACTGGACGAGTTACGACGGGGTCGCTCCGTACAATGCGACCGGCATCGCCGCGACCCGGTCGCAGGTGTTCATCACCGACTGGGCAAGTTCGCTCACGACGTATGACGGGGCGCGCTGGCAAACGCAGCCGCTGACGACCATCCTGCCGAACATCACCGGCTCGTATTACTACGGCGCGCAGGTGATGCGGGGGGAGGAAGACGAGGTCTTCCTGTCGCAGGGCAGCGCGATCTATCGCTTCACCGATGGGCAGTGGTCGCAGCTCACGGGGAGCGCCGCGACCTCCTACACATTCGATCTGCTCGGCTATCAAGACGACCTGTTATGGGTCGCGGACGGCGGCTTGATCCGCGTGGTCAATACCCGCGCGCAGACGCCGGCGTTTCAGACGCGCACGACCGGGCTGCCGACCAATTACGGGCTGTATGATTTGGAATTCCGGGGCGATGTACCCTACCTGCTGGCGGGGACAAGCCTGTACCGCTGGGAGGATCGCCGCTGGATATTAGAACCGACGACGCTGCCGTTTCTGGGTGCCTCGTCGCGCAATTTCGCCGTTGACACCGACCAAACGCTCTGGCTGGTCGTGCAAATCAGCTACAGCTTCGATCCCTACCGCGAAGTGCGGCGCGACGCGGGGTTATTCATGCGCTACGGCTGGTGGTTGATCGGGATCGCCGGGTTGATCGGCGCGAGTCTGCTTAACGTGGGCGCGGCGCGGCGCGGACGGATGGCACAGGGAGTCGTGTGGGATGCGCTGTTCGATGTGCCGGATACGGTCACGGTGCAGGCGGGCGGCGGCTGGTATCACGGCTGGCGACCGCTGCTCGCGCTGAGTATCGCCATTGCGATGTTCGGCGTCCCTTACGGCTATATCCGCGACTCGGCTGCCGGGCAGATCGCCGCCGTGCTGCCGATCTTCGGGGTGCTGCTGCTGCCGATCTTTATGCGCTGGCGGGGTTATCGCCCCAAGCGCCGCAGCCGTGCGATTGAGGATGGCATTTTGACCGAGGCGCATGTTTTGCTGCTGGCAGTCGGGATCGGCGCGCTGCTCTTCGTGCCGCTGACGGCGATCTGGATGCGCTACGACTTCGAGCCGGTGATCGGCGTGATCCTGCTGCCCGCAAGCGCGCTCTATGTCGCGTGGGTAATTCTGCGGTGGGTGTATGCGCGGGCGGTACAGCGTTTGACGGCGCTGGTCGATGCAGCGCAGACCGATGCGGCGC
>JACSRG010000214.1 GCA_014879865.1 Anaerolinea sp. | reverse complement strand
GCCGACGAGATGCCCGTCTATGAACTGCCCGAAGAGGACGAAGAAGCGCCCTTCACGATTGAAAAGCTCGGCGAGGGCGAATACCGGGTCAGCGGCAAGCGGATCGAACGGGCAGCGGCGCGCACCTACTGGGATTACGAGGAGGCGGTCTACCGCTTCCAGAAACTGCTGGATACGCTCGGTGTCACCGATGCGCTGCGTGCGGCGGGCGTCGAAGAAGGTGATTCGGTCTACATCGGCGACAACGAACTGGAGTGGTCGGACTAGGCGATGCGCTTGGGAATCTTGGGCGGCACATTCGATCCGCCTCACGTCGGACATCTCATTCTGGCGGAATACGCTCAGGACGCGGTCAAGCTCGATCAGGTCTGGTTTGTCCCGGCGGCGGATCCGCCGCACAAGCACGAAACGCGCTTGAATGTTGACCATCGCCTCGCCATGATCAGTGCCGCCATCGCCGGACGCCCCGACTTTCATATCTCGCGGGTGGACATCGACCGACCGGGTCCCCATTACACTGTGGACATGATGCGCTTGCTGCGCGAGCAGTATCCCGATGTGGAACTGTACTTCATCATGGGCGGTGACTCGCTGCGCGATCTTCCGAAGTGGAGTCGCCCGCACGAATTGATCCAAGTGTGCAAGCTGGTCGTGATGGGACGTCCGAATGCTGACGCTTACCCGACGATGCACGAACGTATCCTGCCGGGACTGGCAGAGCGCGTTATCATGACAGAATCGCCGATGCTTGGCGTGTCATCGACCGAACTTGCCGAGCGGATTCGCGCGGGACGCAGTGTTCGTTACGTCGTACCCGAACCCGTGTGCGCTTATATCGAAACGCATAGGTTATATCTCGATGAATAGACAAACTACGGTTTTGCTGCTGGTGCTGCTGCTTCTGGTGGTGGTGTCGAGCAGCATGTTGGTCGCTGCTCCGGCGGGGCAGACCGCGCCGACACTCGTCCCACCGACGCTCGTGCCGACCATGCCGCCGTCGATGATCGACGCGCTGCCCAATGAGTCGGGCGTGGCGCGGATCGTGCGCGACGGCACGGTGCGTGTTGGCATTCTCTACAACGAACCGCCGTTCGGTGAGTTCAACGTGCGCGGCGAGAATACGGGCTTTGATGCCGATCTTGCGCGCAGTATCGCCGAGGCGTGGGGCGTGACGGTCACATTTTCGCAGGCGACGCGCCAGACCGGGATCGAACTAGTCGCCAACGGCGACATTGATCTCTTGATCGCGGCGCAGCCGCACTTGCGCGAACTGGATAACCGGGTCGAATTCAGCCAGTCGTATTACCCCAGTACCCAAGTGTTGATTGTGCGCAACGGCGACGGAGCGACCGCCCTCGGACACATGGCGGATCGCAAGATCGGCATCGTCATGGGGACGCGCGCCGAAATGGCGGTCGCAGACTGGGACGCGCGTACCGATTACTCGTTTAGCGTCACGCGTTACATGACGCTGGATCGCGCGCTGGCGGCGCTGCTGGCGGGCGAAGTTGACGGCGTGGTCGAAAACCGGATGCGCTTGGAGCGGGTGATCCTCTACCAAGCAGAGAACTATCGCTTCGTCGATGAACCGGTCATGTCCGAACCTTATGCTATCGCGCTGCGGCGGCAGGATGCGAACTTGCGTAATCTGGTCAACCGGACACTGCAATATCTGTACCAGAGCGGTCGTCTAAACGAACTCCACCAGACGCATTTCGAGGGCGCAAGCTACCCGACGGCGGGTTTTGTCCTGTGGTCGAACGTCGGCGATGAAGCACCGCGTCCGGCGAATGTCGCCTCGGATGTGCCGTTTCCGTTCCAATACGTCGTGCCGAAACTGCAAACGGATCGCGTGGTGCGCGTGGCAGGGCTGCGTGATCTGCCCGCCGATGCGCCCGACAGCCAGCGGCGGCTCGACGCCGCGAACCGTGCGCTGATCAATGCGATGGCGATGCGCTGGAATGTCACAGTGCAGCCGATCCCCGGTGATAACCCGGTCGAACTGGTCGCGAGCGGTCAGGCAGACATTGCCATCGGCGTGACGCCGGATTGGGCGAGCGCAGATCGCGTCGATTTCACCAGCTACTACCTGCGGCATGGTCTGCGCATGATGATCCGCAGCGGCGACAGCATCGGCGGGCTGACTGACCTGCGCGGACAAGTCGTCGGCGTGTTCCAAGACGAACCCGGCGTGCGCGAATTGATCACGACGTTAGCCGAGAATCAGCGCGCAATCGTCAACGACTTCTTTACCATCCTGCGCGAACAGGATGCGGCATACGCTATGCTGGTGGATAACAACGCGCGCGTCGTCATCGGCGACAGCCTGCGCCTGCTGCCTCAGGTTGAAGCCAACGAAGGTCAGGTCGAACTTCTGACCGATGCGAACGGCAACGCCGTATGGTACAGCCGCGAATATGTCGGGATGGCTGTCCCGCGTAACGACATCGACTTCCGCCTGCTGGTCGAGTACACGCTGCAAGAACTTGCGCGCGATGGCACGCTCCTGACCGCGCTTCAGCCCGTCATGTACGCGCAAGATGCTCCGACTTTCGAATATTACCCGGGTCCGACCGAGTATCTCGGCTTCAACCTGTCCGGTCGGCAGGGCTAACAACCAAGCATCTGAACCGCAGAGAGCGCTTCGGACGCAGAAATGCCATCACATTTCTGTCTCCTCGGCGCTCTTAGCGTTCGGATTGCTTTGCTGCCCGATGGTCGCAAGGAAAACGCCGACGAGTATCGCGGCGCTGCCGTAAATCTGCGTCGTGGTCGGCGTTTCGTTGAACAGCAGGAAGGCGGCAATCGCGCTGCCGATAGGCTCCATCTGCGTTGAGATGCTGATATAGGTTGCCGACACGAACTTGAGTGCGTAGTTAAATGACGAATGCCCGATCAACTGCGGGACGAGCGCCAGCAGCACAATCCACAGGTAGCCCTGCGCCGAATAGCCAGTGAGAGGCGTTCCCGTCACGAAGACCAAGAGCAGTAGGAAGATCGCTGCAAACCCGTAGACCAACCAGATATACGGGACGAGGGGCAGCTTGCCGCGCAGTTTGCGTCCGATCACCAGATACACGGCGATGGCAACCGCTCCCGCCAGCGCTAGCAGCCCACCCATAATCGTGTCCCCGGAGAACGCACTTTCCGCGCCACCCGCTAAGCCAATCACCATGCCGCCCGCAAAGGCGATCAACAGCCCGATCACGACCAACCGCGCCAACCGCGCCCGCAAGAATACGACTTCCAGCAGCGCGACCCACAGCGGACCCGTGCCGACGAAGACTACGCTGATCAGCACGCTGGTGTATTCGAGCGATGCAATCCACGTGGCGAAGTGAACGGCGAGGATGAACCCGGAAATCGCCGCCAGCAGCAGATCGGCACGGGTGAGGGCGCGCAGTACGTCAGCATGACCGCGCAGCGCGAGCGGGGTGAGGATCAGCGCGGAAATCGTCAGGCGTCCGGCGGCAATGGCGGCGGAGGGGATGCCTTCGTTCATGGCGTAGCGGATGAAGATCGCGGCGAAGGAGACGGCGGCGATGCCCGCGACGAGAACGAGATAGACCCGCGTCGGGATGATGCGCTGTACGGCTGCCGCGCTTGAAGTTGTGTCGGTCATGATTGCCCTTTCGATGTACACCTTAATCTTAACATTCGATGAATCCCCTGTACAAAAGACCAGTTTGACGTGAAAAGGGCAGGGGGTCATGCTACACTATCTTCAGCTTTTATCGCAGTCCATAAAAGGAGAATCCGATATGGCATTCGAACTTCCCGCTCTGCCTTACGATAAGACCGCGCTTGAACCGCACATCGACGCGATGACGATGGAAATTCACCATGACAAGCACCATGCCGCCTATGTGAACAATCTGAATAAGGCGCTGGAAAGCGCGCCGAACCTGCAAAACCTGTCGATTGAGGAACTGCTGCGCAACCTCAGCAATGTGCCGGAAAACATCCGCACGGCGGTGCGCAACAATGGTGGTGGTCACGCCAATCACACCCTGTTCTGGAACTTGATGAGCCCGAATGGCGGCGGCGCGCCGACCGGCGATGTCGCGAATGCGATCAACGCCGCGTTCGGCTCGTTCGACAACTTTAAGACCCAATTCAAGACGGCGGCGACCGGTCGCTTTGGCTCCGGTTGGGCGTGGCTGGTTGTCGCGGCGGATGGCACGGTGAGCATCACCTCGACGCCGAACCAAGACACCCCGATCATGGATGGGCAAACGCCGATCCTCGGTCTCGACGTGTGGGAACACGCCTACTATCTGAAGTACCAGAATCGCCGCCCAGACTACGTGGATGCGTTCTGGAATGTCGTCAACTGGGACGAGGTTGCGCGGCGCTACTCGGCGCGCTAAACCGCGCTTTAATCGGTGATGTTAGTCATCTCGCACAACCGATAGGTTACGCAAACTTGCATGAAGGCGTTACAATCCGTAACGCCTTTTTGTTTCAAAAATTAGGAGCTAGGAGCATGGTCGACTATCGCATCGAGAAAGACACGTTGGGCGAGGTACAAGTCCCCGCAGGAGCCTACTATGGCGCACAGACGCAGCGCGCGGTACTCAACTTCCCGGTAAGCGGGTTGAAACCGTACCCGGCGTTCATCTGGTCGATGGCGCTGATCAAGCGGGCGGCGGCGGAAGTCCACCTCGACCTCGGCTTGATGGACGAGAAGATGGCGCGCGCCATCATGCAAGCGGCGGACGAAGTGCTGGAAGGCAAATGGAACAGCGAGTTTGTGGTCGATCCGTTCCAAGCAGGCGCGGGCACAAGCCACAACATGAATAGCAACGAGGTCATTGCCAACCGTGCGAACGAAATCCTCGGCTACCGGCTGGAAGACTCGCAGAAACCGGTCAGCCCGAACGATCACGTCAACATGGCGCAGAGCACCAACGACACGATCCCGACGGCGATTCGCTTAGGGGCACTGTGGCGTCTGGACGAACTGCTGAACGCGCTCAACGCGCTTGCCGAAGCGTTCGAGATGAAGGCGCAGGAATGGGCGGATGTCGTCAAGAGCGGTCGCACGCACTTGCAGGATGCCGTTCCCGTGCGTTTGGGGCAGGAAGTCGGCGCATGGGCGAAAGCTGTCCGCCGTAACATGGAGAAGATCAGCGCGGCGGCGGAAGGGCTGCGGCGTCTGGGTATCGGTGGCACGGCGACTGGGACAGGCTTGAACGCGCATCCCGAATATCACAGCCGGATGGTTGCCAAGCTGAGCCAGCTCAGCGGTTTGAAGCTCTACGAATCAGATGACCTGTTCGAGTCGATGCAGTCGATGGGCGACGCGACGTTCTTTGCGTCGGCGCTGCGTACGACCGCGCAAGACCTCAGCCGGATTGCCAACGACATTCGCTTGCTCTCCAGTGGTCCGACGACAGGCTTAGCGGAACTGACCTGCCCGCCCGTGCAGCCCGGTTCGTCGATCATGCCGGGGAAGGTGAACCCGGTGCTGGCGGAAATGCTCAATCAAGCGATGTTCCACGTCATGGGCAACGACTTGACCGTGCTGCTGGCGTCGCAGGCAGGGCAGTTGGAACTGAATGTGATGATGCCGATCATCGCGCACAACCTGTTTGAGATGGAAATCGTCATGATCGGCGCGGTGAACGCCTTCACGACGAAGCTGGTCGTCGGGTTGGTGGCAAACCGCGAACGCGCGACCGCATGGCTGGCGAAGAACCCGATCCTCGTGACGGCGCTCAACCCGATCATCGGCTATAAGAAGGGCGCAGAAGTCGCGCAGAAGTCACTCAAAGAGAACAAGAGCATCCGCGACATCGTGGTCGAACTCGGCTATATGACGGCAGAAGCGGCGGATCAAGCGCTGGACGCGCGTCAGATGACCGAAGGCGGCATCCAAGGGATTGCGGCTGGCGGTTAAGGCTCTGTAACATTTAGGGGAGGGACACGGAAGCCGTGTCCCTTTTCCCTTGATCAAACTAATTCCTGCATTTGAGACACATCGGTTATACGGTATACTGATTGGGCATTAAATAGTACGCTCTGACCCGTAATAAGGCGTTCATTGCAACGTGGCAACCCGAAAACTAGGCAAGTATGAAATAATAGAGCGGCTTGGGCGCGGCGGTATGGCTGAGGTCTACCGCGCTTACCATGCCAGCCTTGATCGGTATGTAGCGATCAAGGTACTTCATGCCTTCCTTGCCGATGATCCGGAGTTCAAGGGACGCTTTGAGAAAGAGGCGCGCAATATCGCGCGCTTGAAGTTCCCCAACATCGTTCAGGTGTACGACTTCGAGAACGACCCCGAAAACGAGAGCTACTACATGGTGATGGAACTCATCGAAGGTCCCACCTTGAAGGAGATGTTGACGGAGTTGTCGGCGCGGCGTGAACTCATGCCGCTCAAAGAGGCGCTGCGCATCGTGCGCGAAGCCGCGAGCGCGCTGGCGTACGCGCACAGCCAGAACATGATTCACCGCGATGTCAAACCCGCGAACTTGATGGTCGATGCAGACAGTCGGGTCGTCCTGACGGATTTCGGTATCGCCAAGATCGTCACCGGGATTCAATTCACTGCCAGTGGTGGCATGGTCGGCACGCCCGCGTACATGGCACCGGAGCAGGGGTTAGGGGATGCAGGCGACGAGCGTTCCGACCTGTATTCGCTCGGCGTAATCCTTTACCAGCTCGTGACCGGGAAGCTTCCATATGAGGGTGACACGCCGATTGCGGTCATCTTGCGCCACGTCAACGAGCCTGTGCCGTCGGCGCTGAGCCTGAATCCGACGCTGCCCGTCTCCGTCGATAAGATCATCCAGAAACTGCTGTCCAAAGACCCGGATGAACGTTATCAATCCGCTACGGAATTAATCGCGGACATCGAAAAGGTGGAGCGCGGTCAGACGGTCGATTTCGACCAGTCGAAGCCCATGAATCGCTCGGTGCGGATTCCGCTGGAAGAGCATGAGACGCTCGATTTGACGCCAATCAGCCGAACCGGCGATTTTCGCGCTGTGCCGTCTAACCCGCCAGCGCAGCCGCCTCTAGCTGCCCCCGCTGCCCGTCGGAGATTCCCCATCTGGATCGTGCTGCTCCTGTTGATTGGCATCATCGGGGGTGGGGTGGTGGCTCTGCTGCCGCGTGAGGATGGACGTTCGCTCTTGGCGGTGCTGATCGCCTCTTCGACGCCGACGGAGACTGCGACGCCGACCTACACGCCGACGGAGACGTTCACGCCATCCAACACACCGACGGAAACGCCCACGAGTACCCCAACGGAGACGTATACGCCGTCGAATACGCCGACCGAGACGCCATCGAACACGCCGACGCAGACCTACACGCCGTCGAATACGCCAACAGAGACGTTCACGCCGTCGAACACGCCGACAGAGACGTTCACACCCTCGAATACGCCAACATCGACGTTTACGCCGTCGAATACACCAACATCGACGTTTACGCCGTCGAATACGCCGACTTCGACGTTTACGCCAAGTGTCACACCCACATTCACCGCATCGCTGACGCCGAGCATCACGCCGACCTCGACCATCGATCTGACCATGACTTTAATCGCTGCGACGCAGTTCTTCGAGTTCCAAACCGCAACGATTGCCGCGTGTGATTTCGACTATGCCATCCGTGACCAGCAGCCCACTGACGGAGCCTATTTCCGTGCCGATCAGGTTTACCAGCGCGTGATTACGCTGGTCAACACCGGGACGTGCCCGTGGGAACGAAACACCTCGTTGGTCTACGTCAGCGGTGAGGACTTTGATGCTGGCGCGCGCATCTTCATCCCGCAGCGCGTCAATGTCGGCGAGGATGTCGAGATACAGTTTGTCGGACGGACGCCGCGCACTCACGGGCTATACACCGGCATCTGGGAGCTGCGCACGCCGGGGCAAATCCCGATTGGCGTTTCGCTGACGATCAGCGTCGATGTGTTCGAGCAGCCGAACGGCTAGACCGCAAGCCAAACAAGGATAAAGTGCCATGAATCGAGACACTGCTTGGGACATCGTCACCGAGTTTGTCCAATCGGATAGTCTGCGTAAGCATATGCTGGCAGTGGAGTTCGCCATGCGCGGTTATGCCTCGCATTACGGCGAAGACGTGGAGTCATGGGGTCTCGTCGGCTTGCTGCATGATTTCGATTGGGAGATCCACCCGACTCTCGACAAGCATCCGATAGAGGGCGCGCCCATCCTACGTGAACGCGGGCTCGGCGAGGATGACATTGAGACTATCCTTAGTCACGGACCGCTTGGCGTACGCAAGACGCTGCGCGACAAAACACTGCATGCGGTGGACGAGCTGACAGGCTTGATCACGGCGGTTGCGCTCGTCCGACCCTCGAAGGACATCCGCGATGTCGAAACGAAGTCAATTCGCAAGAAATGGCGCGACAAGACGTTTGCTGCCGGTGTTGATCGTGACGAGATCGAACACGCGGCGCAGGAACTCGGCGTCGATCTCTGGGAGTTCCATGTCCCCCTCGTTTTGCGGGCAATGCAAGATCATGCACCCGAATTGGGGTTGAGCGGCGCAAGTAGTTAGAAATCCTAATTATTTATGAAAATCAGGAAACCTTATTATTTTGCGGTCAACTGACGATGTTATACTTGTGTTTGATGGAGCTCAATCCCTTCATATAAGGACACAGATTATGTCGCCAATAATGATCGTTGACAATGAGTACATCACTGTACAATACCTTCCCGACAAGAAGTTCATTTATCACACGGTTCACAAGCCGATCGGCGACGAACCGCTGAAAGCGGCGCTCAATGCCGGCACGGATGCACTCCGCCACTATGGCGCGTGCAAGTGGTTGTCGGACGACCGGAACAATGGTCCCCTGTCGAAGGAAATGGTCGAATGGGGTTTGCAGGATTGGGATCCGCGCACGGTTTCGTATGGCTGGAAGTATTGGGCGAATGTCGTTCCGGTAGACGTAGCCTCGGCAGGCACGTTGATGCCTGTCATGGAGATTCTACAGGAATTGGGACTGCGGATGATGGTCTTCACCACTATCGAAGACGCGATTCGCTGGCTCGACAGTTTGCCATCGTAAGGCATCCATGACTCAGCGCAGTCG
>JACSRG010000471.1 GCA_014879865.1 Anaerolinea sp. | reverse complement strand
TATTTCGCGCCCACGTCGATGCCGCGCGTCGGCTCGTCCATGATGAAGATCGACGGACGCGAAAGCAGCCACTTGGCAATGACGACCTTTTGCTGGTTGCCGCCGCTCAGCGCTTTGGCGGGCTGTTCGGCGATGTCGCCGCTCTTGAGCTGAAGCACGTTCGCCATGTCGCGCGCAGAGTCGAGCATCTCGCCCTGATTCACGACTTCGAGCAGCGTGCGCGCGAAGTCCGGCAGCGACACGAGGCTGATGTTGTTGGCGATGTCGATGCCCATCAACAAGCCTTCTTCGCGCCGGTTCTCGGTCACGAAAGCGATTTTGCTGCGGATGCTGGCGCGCGGTGACGGTTTCTTGAGCGGCACACCCCCGGCGCGAATGTTGCCGGAGTCGTAGGCGTCCGCGCCGAAGATCATGCGCGCCAATTCGGTGCGCCCCGATCCCATCAAGCCGAACAAACCGAGGACTTCGCCTTTGTGCAGGTCGAAGCTGATATTTTCGACGATGCCCGCCGTTGTCACGTTTTGCACGCTCAAGGCGACTTCGTCGGTCGGGGTGCTGGTACGCGGCGGATACAACTGCTCGATGCTGCGCCCGACCATCTGCGCGATCATCCGGTTGACGGTGAACTTGTCGGCAGGTTCGTGCGCGACCAGCGCGCCATCGCGCATCACGGCGATGTGATCCGCCAGCCGCCGCACGTCGCGCAGGATGTGCGAGATGTAGATCAGCGCTTTGCCGCGCTCCCGGAGCTGGCTCATGATGTCAAACAGGCGCTCGGTTTCGCGCGCCGTCAGCGAGGTAGTCGGCTCGTCGAGGATGATCAGCGCGGCGTCCTGATAGAGCGCCTTCGCGATTTCGACTAGCTGGCGTTCGCCGGGAGAAATGCGATCAACGATTACGTTCGGGTCGAGGTCTAGACCGACCGACGCCAGCAGTTCGCGCGTCTTGTCGCGGATCGCGCCGCGATCAATCGACCGGAGGAAGCCCGTGCGCGGGAACTGGCTGATGAAGATATTCTCCGCGATGGACAAATTGGTGAACAGGTTGAGTTCTTGGTGAATAAAGGCGATCCCGGCGGTTTGCGCGTCGCCGGGGGTGTGCGGGGTATACGCCTTGTCTTTGAAGCGCATGTCGCCGCTGTCGGCGTGGACGACGCCGCCGATCAGGTTCATCAGCGTGGATTTGCCCGCGCCATTCTGCCCGATCAATCCGAGCGTTTCGCCCGCGTTCACGCTGAATGAGACATTTTTGACCGCAGCGATGCCGAAGAAGGCTTTCGACAGGTCGTGAACTTCGAGCAGGGGAGTCATGCACGTGCCTCCCGGTTGAGCAGGCGCGTCCGCGTGATGTCGAGCAGCGCCGCGATCAGGATAAACAGCCCTTTCACCGCGTCGATGATGAACGGCGAGAGCCGCATCGCATTCAAGATGTTGAGCAGCAGGACGAAGAACGCCACGCCGAAGAACGTGCCGCGTGCCGATCCTTTGCCGCCAAAGAGACTTGTCCCGCCGATGACCGCCGCGCCGATGATGTCGAGCAGTAGGTTGCCACCGCCGAGCGACGGCTGACCGATGCCGAGCCGCGCCGAGTAGAGGATCGAGGCGACGGCAGCGCAGAAGCCGCTGAACATGTACACCCGCGTGATCACGCTGCGGTTGGGGACGCCGGAAATCTCGGAGGCGCGGCGGTTCGTGCCAATCGAGAACATGCGCCGCCCGAAGACCGTGCGCGACAGGATGAACTGCGCGCTGATCGCCAAGCCGACGGCGATCACAAACGGGTAGGTGATGAACGGCAAAATATCACGCCGCGCGATCTCCGACGTGAGTTTCGGTCCGAAATAGATCGATATGATGTCACCCTTGCCGAGGTTGAGGAACGCTTCCGGCAAGCCGGAGATGTTGCGCGACTGCGTGAGCCACAGCGCGAACCCGGCGATGAATGTCGAAGTGACCAGCGTCACCATGAACGGCGCGAGATTAAAGCGCGTGATGGCGAAACCATTGAGCCAGCCGATCCCCGTGCCGACCATCAGCATGACCAGCACGCCAATCGGGACGGCAAGATCGCTGCCCGCGAGGACGCCGCCTTCGGGACGCATCAACGTGCCCCACAGCGGACTTTTGTCAAAGAATGCCGGGTCGAGCGTTTGCGCCATGATGATCGCGCCGATCACGCTCGTCAGCCCCATCGTCGCCCCGACCGATAGGTCAATGCCGCCGAGGATCAGCACGAACGTCTGCCCGATGGCGACCGCCAGCAGCGGGTACATATTTTGTAGTTGGTTGGCGATGTTGCCCGGTGTTGACAGCGTGGGGAAGAAAACGGCTGCCACCACAAAGAAGATCAATGTCAGATACAGCACGAAATAGTTCGAAAGAAGAAAGCGGCGTATCAGTCCGCTGATTGAAGAAGTGCCGCGCTGTTTTCGTGTTTCCGGGCGGGTGAGTCCCCGTGCGGGTGATAGCGGTTCTTGGAGAGTAGCCACTTGCTTAATCCTTCATCCTACATGCCCACGTAACTCGATAAGTCCGGCGAAGGGGCAAGGCGAAATGCTCGCCCTGCCCCACGCTGTAATCGAATTACTGGTCTAGGAAACCTTCATCGTACAGGACGCAGCCCCACATGTCGTTCCGCTGCCAGCGGATGTTGCCCGCCGTGAGCGCGAAACCGGGGTCAAGCAGCACCTGATTCGGCTGGGTCTCGCCAGCGGCAATCGCTTCGCGGATGCCGTTGAGCGTCAGTTCGGCTTCGTAGAACAGGTTTTGCACGCCCGTCGAGTCGACGTAACCCTGATCGATCAGGCTGCACGCGGTGGCGTCGCCATCCAGCCCCGCCAGCAGAACGTGACCGGGCGTACCGGTCGGCTGCCACATGCCGCGCGGCTCAAGCACCGAGCGGATGGTCGGGAACAGGAAATCCGACGACGTGAAGATGAAATCGACGCCCGGGTTGGCGGTGATCGCCGCTTCGAGGTTCGCCAGCGCCGTCGCCGCGTCCCATTCGGTCGCTACTTCAATCGGCGTGTTGAACATGCCGGGGTAGCGTTCGTTATAGCGATTGATCACATTGAAGAACCCATCACGACGACCGATGGCGTTCGTATCTTGCAGCGCGCCGACGAGGATCAGCGGGGTGATCGGTTCGCCGGTGACTTCGAACTGGCGCAGCGCCTTCTGGGCGATGAACTCGACCGCTTGTTCGGTCGCGCTGACGTTGTCGGCAACCACGACGATCCCGCGTGATTGATCATTCGGCGGGCGATTGAAGACGGCAATCGGAATATCGGCAGCCTGCGCTTCGTTGACGATGGTCACAGCACTGTCGCCGTCCTGCGGGATGATGATGATGCCATCGACGCCCTGCGCGATGCATTCCCGCACCTGCTCAAGCTGGCGGTTGGGGTCTTCGTTGGCGTTGTATTCGAGCACTTCCACGCCTTCGTTACGGAGTGTATCGGTGATAGCGCGGTGACCCGCAACCCAGAATTCGGTTTCGAGGTCTTGGAAACCGAAGCAAATCGTGGTCGTGTCTTGGGCGACGACCCCGGTGACGATCAACGACGCGATCATAGCAATCGAGACGAGGATCATACTGACTTTCAAAAACTTCTTGAGCATCGAGGGACTCCTTAATCCAAAAAGGTTCATTACTTCACTTCATCACCCATCACGAGGCAACCCCCGTGATGGATGTGAGAGCCAACACAATTAGTTTGAGTTCAGCGCTTCGGTTTGCCGCCGCGAACGGCGATTGCCTCCAATGCCTGAATGCACTCATCCTGCACCCGCTGATTGATCCGGCGGTTTTCTGCCCGCAGCCGTTCCAGATCGTGATCCTGATAGGCTTCGAGAATACGCCGGTGATCTTGAATGGCTTGTAGTTCGTCGTAATTGGGATACCCGTCGGCGCGCACATAGAGCACGGCGGCAACCTGCGCGACGATCTCCTGCCAGTTGCGCATCAACAGCGGGTGTTCGCCGCGATTGATCAAATACTGGTGGAAAGCCATGTCGGTGCTGCGCACCTGTTTGAAATCTGCCTGCTGGATGTGGAACTGCTGCTGGTCGATGAGTTGGTTGAGCCGGTAGTAATCATCGACGTTCAATTGGTCGATGATCAATTCGGCGGCGAAGTTTTCCAGCATGACGCGCATGGAAAAAATCGCCCGCACATCGTCGATGTTGAAGGCGCGCACGTAGCAGCCCCGGTTTGGTTGGGAGACGACGAGCGCTTCACGTTCAAGCAATATCAGGGCTTCACGGACTGGGGTGCGGCTGACGCCAAGCTGCTCGGTCAGCGCGGCTTCGACGATGTGATCATTGGGACGCAGACGCCCCTCAATGATCGCGGTGCGAATCTGTTCTGCAACTTGTTCGCGCAGGCTAACTGCGCGTATCTGGGAAAATACCGTCATAATCGGTCATCAATCTTGTGTTCGAAAAAGTGGGCGATCCCAGCATTTTACCGCCCAAATCTTTATACAGCAGATTGTATACAATCTACAATCACACTGTCAATATTGTGCACAAATTCACAATCTCCCTCAGATGATAGATGTCAGGCAAAATGTTGATAGGCAGAACACGACGGCATGGTTAAACTAGTGGGCAGCTAAGCGACCTTGTGCCACAGGGCACAAACGGAGGAGAGATCACGATGCCGCCGAAACTCGACTTGATTGGCATGATCGTCCGCGACATGCCTGCCGCGTTGGCGTTTTATCGCCAGTTGGGCTGGGATATTCCCGCCGACATGGATACGGAAGGACACGTCGAATACGTGCTGCCGAACGGTCTGCGTGTGGCGTGGGACACGTATGAGGTGATTCGCAGTTTCGCGCCGGACTGGCAGCCCCCGCCGACCGATAAGCACCGGATCGGCATGGCATTCCTGTGCGACACGCCCGCCGAGGTCGATACTGTTTACAATCGTCTCACCGGCATGGGCTATCACGGACACAAAGCGCCGTTCGATGCCTTCTGGGGGCAGCGCTACGCGCAGGTCGCCGACCCGGACGGCAATGTCGTCGATCTATTCGCCCCGCTCGGAGCATAAGCCACATGTTTTCACCGATCCTCGCCATGCACATCCCCGACGGATTCGTCTCGCTCCCCGTCGGGGCATTCGGTTGGCTGCTGCTGGTTCTGCTGCTGGCGGTGGCACTGCGCCAAACACGGCAGCAGCTTGACGAACGCCAAATCCCGCTGATCGGCGTGCTGGCGGCGTTCATCTTCGCCGCGCAGATGATCAACTTCCTCGTGGCGGGCGGCACATCCGGGCATTTGCTCGGCGGCGCGCTGATCGCCATTCTGCTCGGACCTTGGGCGTCGCTGCTGGTCATGACGAGCGTGTTGGCAGTACAGGCGCTTGTGTTTCAGGATGGCGGACTGGTCGCGCTCGGCTTCAATGCGATCAACATGGGCGTGATCGCGCCGTTCGTCGCCTACGCGGTCTACAGGTTGAGCCAGCGCGTTTTGGGCAGCAGCCGTTCCGCGCAGATCGGCGGGGCAGCGTTCGCCGCATGGGTGAGCGTCATCCTCGCAGCGGCGGCAGCTTCGGTCGAACTGGCAGCCTCGAACACGGCAGCGCTGTCGATTGCCCTGCCCGCAATGGTCAGCGTCCACATGCTGATCGGGATCGGCGAAGCGCTGATCACCGTCGCCGCGTTGAGCTTCATCCGGCAGGTGCGCCCCGATTTGATCCTCGGTTCGGGGGCAAAATCGGCAGCAGGCAGCGGCTGGATCGCCGCCGGGCTGGTGCTGGCGCTGGCGATCACGCTGATCTCGCCGCTGGCTGACCCGAACCCTGATGGGCTCGAACGTGTCGCCGAAGATCAAGGCTTTATCGAAGCGGCGCAAGAACCCGCCTTCAATCTTCTGCCGGACTACACCGTCCCGCTGATCGAGAACGAAGCCGCTTCGACCATTGCCGCCGGGATCATCGGCACGCTGATCGTCGCCGGAGTCGGGTTCGTCGTGGCGCGGACGGCGCGCCGATCCGACGGGCAGCGCGGCGGAACTGCTTAAGCCGATGATTCGTTTCAGTCAGACCGCGCCCGGCGCAGGCGCGGACTCGCCGCTGCATCGCTTTGATGCGCGGATCAAGCTGATCAGCGCGCTGCTGCTGCTGGTCGGCATCGTGATCACACCCGAACGGGCATTTCCCGCGTACCCGCTGATCTGGGCACTGATCGCCAGCGTGGGGCTGATCGGCGGAATCCACCCCGTGCGCCTCGCGCGGCACAGCGCCGTCGCGCTCCCCTTCGCGCTGGTGGGCATCACCCTGCTGTTCACTGTGCCGGGACAGCCGTTGATCGCGGTCGGCGGCATCGCGATCAGCGACGCGGGGGCGGCACGCTTTGCCGGTATCCTGCTGAAAACGCTGCTCGCGGCACAGGTCTCGATCCTGCTCATGCTGACGACTCCCTTCACCGATCTGCTGTGGGCATTGGAGCAGCTTCGCGTCCCTGCCCCGCTCGTGCAAATCACCGCGCTGCTTTACCGCTATCTGTTCACGCTCAAGGAAGAAGGCGCGCGCTTGAACGCGGCACGGGCAGCCCGCAGCGCCGGGAAACGTGCCGGTGGGTCACTACTCTGGCGTGCACAGGTCGCCGGAAGCATAATTGGCAGTTTGTTCTTGCGCAGCATGGAACGCAGCGAACGAGTCTACGCGGCGATGGCAGCGCGTGGCTTCACGCGCGGCTTCACGCGCGGTTTCGCGGGTAGACCGCCCATCTCCGCGCCGATCCGCTGGCAGTCCGTGCTGATCGGCTTGCTGCCGGTCACCGTGCTCGTGACGATTCAAGTACTGGCGCGGGCATGGTGGAGTCGCTGATCGATGAGGGCTTCGTGATTCAGATCGACCATGTATCGTATACCTATCCCGATGGGACGGCGGCGCTCACGGACATCTCGCTGCGCGTGGAACGCGGCGAAAAGGTCGGCTTGGTGGGCGCGAACGGCGCGGGCAAATCGACGCTGCTGCTGCTGCTCAACGGCGTGCTGCGGACGCCGCGCGGCGCGATCACGATTGCCGATCTTCCGCTGACGGAGCGCACGCTCGGACAGATTCGCGCGCGGGTCGGGCTGGTCTTTCAAAACCCCGACGATCAACTGTTCTCGACGACGGTCGAGCAGGATGTGGCGTTCGGACCGATCCACATGGGGCTGCCGGAAGACGAAGTCCGCCGCCGTGTCTCTGCGTCGCTGGAACGGGTCGGCTTAGCGGGCATGGGCAAGCGCATCCCCTACCACCTGAGCGGCGGTGAAAAGAAACGCGCCGCGCTGGCGACCGTGCTGGCGATGCAGCCCGATCTGCTCGTCTTGGACGAACCGACGGCGGGGCTCGATCCGCGCGGGCGGCGCGAATTGATCGCCCTGCTGGAAACCTTCCGCGATCAAACCCTGCTGATCAGCACGCATGACATGCGCTTGGTGCACCACCTGTGTTCACGGCTGATCGTGCTGGACAGCGGGCGGATCGCCGCCGATGGACGCGCCGCCGATCTGCTGTGCGACGCCGCGCTGATGGAACGGCACGGCTTGGAAGCCGTCGATGCCCCGTAAGAGTTTACAAATTCTCCTCAAGTTCTGTGCAACTTGGTGACAAGTCGCCGCTAGAATGAGCAGCAACGATCAACTGAGGAGAACAATCCAGTGGAAGAGCATAACGACGACAAGCCGGTCGGTCGCCTGTTGAATCGGCGCGAAGTCCTTGCGCTGCTCGGCGGGTCGGGGGTAGCGCTGCTGGCAGGGCTGAATCTACCGTCAACCGGCGCGATGCGCAGCACGGCAACGCCCGCTATAGCGGTGACGCCCGCTATGGCGGCGACTCCGCTGCCGGCGTGCGTGGTGCGCCCCGAACTGACGGAAGGTCCGTATTTCGTGGACGGTCAGTTGAACCGGATGGACATTCGCCTCGATCCGACCGATGGTTCGATCAAGGCTGGGCTGCCGCTGCGCCTGATCTACCGCGTGTCGAATGTGGCGAACGGCGTGTGCATGCCGCTGGCGGGCGCTCAGGTCGATGTGTGGCACTGCGACGCCGCTGGCGTGTATTCCGGCGTGCGCGATGCCAGCTTCGATACCAGCGGCGAGAAATGGCTGCGCGGCTACCAGATCACCGACGAGCGCGGGATCGCCGAGTTCATCACAATTGTGCCGGGGTGGTATCCCGGTCGCGCGGTACATATCCACTTCAAGATTCGCGTCGATGCGGGCGAAGCGCAGGCATATGAGTTCACGTCACAGTTCTTCTTCGACCCGGACGTGATCGAGACGATCTACGCCGAACCGCCCTACGCGGCGAAGGGATTGCCGAACACGCCGAACACGCGCGATAACATCTACCAGCAGAGCGGCGGCGCGCTCACGCTCGAACTGATCCGCATGACCGCCGACGAATTAGAGGCGGTCGAGGCGGAAGCGGGTTACACGGCGACCTTCGACATCGGCTTGGATTTGACAGATGATTCAGTCGCCCCGGCGGATGGGTTCGGCGGTCGCCCCGGCAGACCGTAATCCCTGCTTCTGGGACGCACCGCAGCGCGTCCCAGAAAATCTCACTCAAACGTCTCGAATGCCTCGTTGCCAGCCATCTCCGGCACGAGCACGAGCGTCCCGGCGGTCGGCAAAATCGCACACGTCATGTTGTCGAGCACGAACTCGTTGATGTAACCGGGTGTGCGCGGGCTGGCAGCAGCGCTCAGGAAAATCAGATCCCCTGCGCCGAACAAGCACACCGTCACGCCCGCCGCGCTCCCGTTGACGGCGAAGACATCGACTGCTTGCAGGACGCCGAGGTTGATCACGCCTTGCACGCCGATCTCAGCCGGGTTGCGAATGTAAACACCATTGCTGACGATCACACGGACAAACACGCCCGCCGAATTGGTGCGGAAAACGGTGTTGTCCCGGTTATCGCCCGGATACGTATTGAAATCGACTGCCGGAGGTAGGAAAACCCCGGTCGGCTCTTGCGTAAGCGTGCCGGTCGGCGTGGCGGTTGCCGCTTCGGTAGTGCCGGTGGGCGTGGCAGTCGGCGTATTCGTCGCCGCTTCGGTAGTGTCGGTGGGTGTGGCAGTCGGCGTGT
>JACSRG010000547.1 GCA_014879865.1 Anaerolinea sp. | reverse complement strand
GCGGCGGATCGGCGGCAGCCACCCCCTGCCGCGTCGCGTCCACCGCGCTTGCAGACTTTCCTCGCCGACCACGTCTACGCCGATCACCTTCGGATGCCCGATCACCTGTGTGACGTAGATACCGCGATGCCCGGACGCGAGGTAGGCGATCACACATCCAAAGATCAGGTAAAGCGCCGATCCGCCGCCGAACAACTCGATCCCCATCAACGCGCACGCCAGCGGCGTGTTACTCGCGCCCGCGAACACGGCGACGAATCCGAGGCTTGCCAGCAGCGCCGGGTCAACGCCGAGCAGGTTGCCCAAGCTGTAACCGAGCGTCGCGCCGATCACGAACAGCGGCGTGACCTCCCCGCCGAGGAAGCCCGATCCGAGCGTGATGGCGGTGAAGATCAACTTGAGCAGAAACGCGAATGGTTCGACGCCCGCGCCGCTGACGCTCTGCTGGATGAGCGGCAGGCTCAAGCCGAGGTAATCCGTCGTGCCGAGCAGAAACGTCAGCGCGAGGATCACCACGCCGCCGATCAACGAGCGCAGCGGCGGGTATTTGATCAGCGTCCGCTGAAGCTGTTTGATGCCATGCGTCAGTTCCACGAAGGCGATGCTCGTCAGTCCGAACGCGATCCCGGCGGCGGCGACCTTGATCAGCAGCAGCGGGTCGATCTCGTAGTGGGCGACGTGCGGGTAGTGAGCATGCGCCGCGCCCCACCAGCGTGTGACGATGTCCCCGACATACGCCGCGACCAAGCACGGGATGATCCCCTCGTAGCGGATGCGCCCGACGCTCTGGACTTCCATGCCGAAGACAAACCCCGCGACGGGCGTGCCGAACACCGACCCGAAACCGCCGCTGATCCCCGCCATGATGATCAAGCGGCGGTCGCTGCGGTCGAGGCGCAGCACACGCCGCACGCCATCCGCGAGACTCGCGCCCATCTGGATCGCCGTGCCTTCGCGCCCCGCCGACCCGCCGAACAAATGCGTGAGGATCGTCCCGCCGAGCACGAGCGGAGCCATCCGCAGCGGGATGCGCGCCTTGTTCGCGTTGACCTCCTCGATCACGAGGTTGTTGCCGCCCGCCGCCGTCCCCGCAAAACGGTGATAAATCCAGCCAACGAGGAAGCCACCAAGCGGCAGCAGCAGGATCAGCGAGGGGAAATCAACGCGGATGCCCGTCGCCCATCCGAGCGTGATCAAGAATACGGCGGATGCCGTCCCTGCCAGCGCGCCGACGATGCCGCCCAGCACGCTCCACTTGACGAGCGTGCGCCCGAAGGCGAAGAACTCGCGGATGTCGATATGAAACAGCGTATCTATCAGCGCGTAGAAGCGCTCCCAGCGGGATCGCGTCATCGGTTGCTTCAATTCCTAAATTTGTAAACGAATCATTCGGCAAATGTGCCCAAATTGGATAAGCTGGACAGTTCGTGTCAATTTTGGCAGATGCCACAAGGTTTTCCCATGCAAAAAAGAAGTCTACTGCTCAGCCTGTTGATCCTCATGCTGCTGTCCGCCGCGCCGCTGGCATCCCCGGCAGTCGCGCAGGAGGGGCGGCAGGTGTACGCCTTCTATTTCGGGTGGTACACGGGCGAAACGTGGGGTGATGGTCGGCTGCAAGATCAGCCCGCCGCACCGTATGACTCGCGGGATGCGGGCGCAATCGGGCGGCAGATCGGCGAAGCGCAGAGCGTCGGGATCGACGCGTTCCTGATGAGCTGGTTCGGACCCAAGAACGACAATTTGACGCATCAGGTGTTCAATCTGCTGCTCGATCAGGCGGCGGCGCGCGGATTCCGGGCGGGGGCAGTCGTGGACATGCAAGACCCCGGCTACAACGCCACCGTCGATGAAACGATCCAGACGCTGAGCTATCTCGTGAATGACCGCGCCAATCATCCCGCGTACTTGCGCTATGCCGGCAAGCCCGTGATCTACTTCTGGAATCAGGGGCGCTTCTCGCTGGCGCAGTGGCAGTCGATCCGCCAGCAGATCGACCCGAATCGCCAGACGATCTGGGTGATGGAAGGCACAGCCACCAATTTGATGCCCGCGTTCGACGGCTTGTACCTGTTCAATACCGCGTGGTCGAATAACCCGGCGGCGACGGCGGCGCAGTGGGCACGGCGTAACACGCAAGCGGGCGGTTGGTTCTACACCCCGACCGTGCTGCCCGGATGGGATGAATCCGCGTTGAGTGGGCGTACCAATCCCACATCCCGGCGTGACCGCGCCAACGGGCAGTTCCTCACCAATAGTTGGAACGGCGCGGTGAGCAGCGGCGCAAGCATCATCCTGATCGTCAGTTGGAACGAGTATTTCGAGAATTCGCACATCGAACCGAGCAGCGCCTACGGGACGCAGTCGCTCGACACGCTGCGTCCGCTGATCGCCGCGTGGGAAAGCGGCGGCTAGTCGATTTGAGGGGACGCCCAACCGGGCGTCCCGGTCACGCACTGCGCCGCACAAAACGCGCGCGTTTCTTCGCCGCTTCATCTTCGCGATTCTTGGGCGGCGCTTGCGTCTCCAGCGAGGCAAGCAGTTTGCTCGTCGCGGCGGCGATCTCCTCGACTGCCGCATTGAATGCCGCCTCATTGACTTTCGAGGGCTTGTTGAAACCGCTCACCTTGCGGACGTACTGTAAGGCGGCGGCGCGCACTTCGTCCTCGGAGGTAGGCGGCTCGAAGTTATAGAGCGTCTTGATATTCCGGCACATAAACTCACACGACCTTTCGACTGACTGCTTACCCTATATGCGGCGGCGCAGTCGAAGCGCGAACAATCAGGCTGACGGGTAGGACGATGTCTTGAATCGGTACGCTGTCGCCAGCAGTCAGCAGGGCGATGAGGCGCTGCGCCGCTTCCTGACCCATTGTATACGGATTTTGCACGATGGTCGTCAGGAACGGACGCGGATTAATCTGCGCGGGCAGGTCGTCAAAGGTGGCAAGCGACATTTCGCCGGGAATATTCACACCCCGGTCGTCGAGGGCTTTTTGCACCCCGAAGGCGATGAAGTTATTGGCGGTGACGATGGCGGTTGGGCGCGGTACGACATGATCGAGGATGTCGAGCGTCATGTTGTAGCCGCTTTGCTGGTTGAACTGACCGAAACGGAGCAGGGTGGGGTCAAGCGCGACGCCGAATTCCCGCAGTGCGCGCTGGTAGCCCTCGGCGCGTTCCAAGCCGGTCGAGACGGCGCTGCTGCCGGACAGCATCATGATCCGCCTGTGACCGAGTTCGAGCATGTGCTTGGTCAGCAAGTAGCCGCCAGTCACACTATCCCCGCGCACGACGGTGTGCCGGTGCCAGTTGGGCAGCACGCGGTCAAGGATGATGCTCGGCACATGGTTGGCGAACAGGTTGTCAAGCATTGCGCCGCTGTAGCCTTCGGTCGGCACAATGATCAAGCCGTCGATCTGGCGCTGAATGAGCAGGTTGATGTAATTGTCGAGCTTGGACTGCTGTTCGTCGGTATTGCAAACGATCAGGTTGACCTTGTGAGCGTTACAAATATCCTCGACGCCGCGTGCAACCGTCGTCCAGAATGGGTTGGCGATGTCGGTCACAATCAGCGCGACCATATTGGTCTTCTGGTGGCGGAGGCTTTGTGCGAGCGTATTGGGGATATAGTTGAGTTCTTGGATCGCAGCTTCGACGCGCTGGCGCGTCTCCGGGCTGATGTAGCCTTGATTGTTGACCACGCGCGAAACGGTGATCGGGGCGACCTGTGCGCGACGGGCAACATCACGGATAGTGGTACGTTTTTTGCTCATGGTCGCTGCACAATGCTAAGTAACTGTGACCAGTGGGGGCGAGTTGAACGCCCGCCCCCACCGATCTTACAGAACGGTCAGTGCTGAGTGCGCTTTATTCGTAGAGCACTGCTTGGACTTCGGGCGTGTCGATGGTCGTCGCATCAGCCCAAATGAAACCGGTGTCGATGGTCGTCGGGATTTCTTCACCACGCAGCGCCATGACTGCGGCTTCCACCGAGCGATAGCCAATGCCGATGGGGTTCTGCTGGACGGCACCATCTTCCAAACCGCTGCGGATCGCTTCGATCTGCTGCGCGCCGGAGTCGTAGCCGATAACCACGAGTTGATCTGCCGCGTCGAGTTCGGTCACAGCGTTCAGCACACCGATGATCGAGCCTTCATTCGCGCCGAAGAAGCCCTTGAGGTTCGGGTGGGCGAGGATGATGGCGCGGGCGAGGTCGGTCGAGCGCAGTTGGTCGCCGCCACCGTACTGAACGTCAACAATCGTGATGTCCGGGTACGCTTCTTCCATGCGACCGACGAAACCGTTGACACGGTCGATGCCGGTGCGGCTGGTCTGGTCGTGAGCGATGACGGCAACTTCACCTTCGCCGCCGATCAGTTCCGCCATGCGATCCGCAGCCAGCGCCGCAGCGGCGACGTTGTCGGTCGCAGCGGTCGTCAGAGGAATGTCGCTGTCCACGCCGGAGTCGAAGGCGATGACCGGGATGCCAGCTTCCTGAGCGCGTTCCAGCAGCGGGATCGCTGCTTGGCTGTCAACGGCTGCGAAGATCACGGCTGCCGGGTTGCGGTCGAGTGCCGTTTGCAGCATGTCCATCTGACGATCAACCATCGATTCGTTTTCGGGACCTTCAAACGTGATTTGAACGCCGCAGTCATCAGCCGCTTGGCGGGCACCCTCGCGAACTGCGAGCCAGAACTGGTGCTGGAAGCCCTTGGAGATGATCGGAATGAAAGTGCCAGCCGCGCGCATTTCTGCGGCGATTTCCGGCGTGCAGTAGGGGGCTGTGGGTTCCGGTGTTGCATCCTGAGCCGAAACGCCAAGCACGAGTACGAACAGCAGGGCAAACAATGTGAGGGACTTAAGGCTGATCTTCATGTGCATACTCCATCTAAAAAAGATCCTCTAGACTGTTGCTGTTAAGCTCTGAAGTGAGCGCCTAACCATATTATGAGCGGCGGCGGCGTGCCATATCCAGAAAAACCGCCACAATGATGATCGCGCCAGTCACGACCATCTGCCATTCCTGTGGCACGGAGAGGATGCGCAGACCATTCGTTAGCACGCTGATGACGAATGCGCCGATCACTGTGCCGAGGATGGAACCCTCACCGCCGCTGAGAGACGTTCCGCCGATCACGACGGCGGCAATCGCATCCAGTTCATAGCCTTGACCGAGCGACGGTTGCGCCGAATTCAGGCGCGCGGCGATCATCACGCCCGCCAAACCGGAGAAAATGCCCGTTATTGTGTAGACTGCGGTCTTCCAATTTGCTGTGTTTACGCCGGAGATGCGCGCCGCTTCCTCGTTGCTGCCAAGCGCGAATGTATAACGACCGAGCAGCGTTCGGAACAGGATGAAGCTGGCGATCAGCGCCGCGCCGAACATAATCAAGACCGCGTTGGGAATATCGATCACGCCGGGAATGCGCAGAATCACCCCGGTTGCCAAGTCGGTGAAGCCTGATCCGCGATCAAAGTAGATCGGTGCCAGTTCCGACAAGATCAGCGACAAACCTTTGGCGATATACAGCATACCGAGCGTCGCTACAAACGGCGGTACGCGCATCCGCGAGATGACTGTGCCGTTGATGAGCCCCGCCAACGCCCCCGTCAAAACGCCGCCGAGGATGCCGACCGGAATCGGCAGACCGGCTTCCGTGACGAGCTTGGCGGTGATGACGGCGGAGAGTGTCATGACCGTGCCGATTGACAGGTCGATGCCACCTGTGATGATGACGAAGCTGACGCCGACGGCTAGGATACCGTTGACCGCTGTCGATAGGAAAATGCCTTCAATGTTGCGCGATTGCAGGAAGTTTGGCGACGCGAACGTGAAGAAGATGAGCAGGAGTACGAGTGCCGCAAACGCCAGAATTCGCTGCAGGGCTTCGGATTTCCAGATCCTGCTGACGGATAATCCTGTAGTTTCACGGGGCAGTGTGCCAGTTTGCATGATCAAAAAATCCTCAGTTTGATAATCTCACCACAGACGCGAGCGCCCTGTCGCTAAGAACCGGCTTTTGCCGTTTCGACCAGTTCTGTACGCTGTGTTGCGAACTGCATAATCTTTTCTTGGGTCGCTTCCGCGCTGGTCAATTCGCCGGTAATGCGCCCCTCACACATGACGATGATGCGGTGGCTCATGCGCAAAATCTCCGGAAGTTCCGACGAGATCATGATGATCGATTTGCCCTGCCGCGCCAATTCATTGAGCAGCTTGTAAATCTCACTTTTCGCGCCCACGTCGATGCCGCGCGTGGGTTCGTCAAAGATCAAAATATCGGTGTCGGCGGTCAGCCACTTGGCGATAACCACCTTCTGCTGATTCCCGCCGGACAGGTTGCGCACGCGCTGGCGCACGCTCGGCGTCTTGATCGAGAGGGACTGAATGTGGGCGCTTGCCTTCTCGCTGATCCGTTTGTCGTCAATGGTGCCGAATGGGGTCAAGAAGCGGGTGAGCGAAGCCATGCCCACGTTATTTGCCACGTCCATGCCGACGATCAAACCATAGCGTTTGCGATCTTCCGACAGGTATCCAATCCCGTGTTTGACCGCGTCTTTCGGGCTGCGGATGGCGACGACCTTGCCCCGCACGCGCACTTCGATTGAGTCGCACGGGTCAGCGGCGACGATGGCGCGCGCCACTTCAGTGCGCCCCGCGCCCATCAAGCCAGCAAAGCCGAGGATTTCACCGCGCTTGAGGTGGAAACTGACATCACGTAGTTCGCGCCCGCGATTGAGGTTGCGCACTTCGAGCACAACATCTTCCGGCGGCGTTTCGGGGAGTTCCGGTTTCGACTCGTAGATCGTGCGCCCGACCATCAGCGAGATCACGCGGTCGATGGTGGTTTCCGGCGTGAGCAGCGTATCAACATAATGCCCATCACGCATCACCGTCACCCGGTCGCTAATGCGTCTGATCTCTTCCATACGATGACTGATGTAGACAATGCCGATCCCCTGCTCGCGCAAGCGGCGGATCATATGGAACAGCTCTTCGATCTCCGCTTCGGTCAGTGCGGCAGTCGGTTCGTCCATGACCAGTACTTGCGAGTTGTAAGACAGGGCTTTGGCGATTTCGACCATTTGCTGCCGTGCAACCGTCAGACCGCCGACGCGCTGTTTAGGGTTGAGGCTGAGATGCAGGGTGGAGAGCAGCGCTTCTGCCTGCTGGTTGAGCTTGGCTTCGTCGAGCATGAAGGGAATTGGTTGGCGAGGCTCACGCCCGATAAAGATGTTCTGGGCGATGGTCAGATGCGGCATCAAGTTGAGTTCTTGATGGATCATCGTGACGCCGAGCATCTGCGCGGCGTGCGGAGAGTTAATTTCGACTTCTTGACCGCGCAGCAGGATTTGTCCCGCGTCCTTGTGGTAGACGCCCGCGAGAATCTTCATCAGCGTGGACTTGCCCGCGCCATTTTCGCCGACGAGCGCATGGACTTCGCCGGGGCGGAGGTCGAAGCGGCAGTCTTCGCACGCCTTCACACCCGCGAAGGCTTTGTCGATTGCACGCATCTCGATTAACAAAGAGTCCATTGAAAAACCCCAGTTCACAACAACAATTTTAGGCACGTAAAACTGGTCATTTACGCTATGGTACGGGTACCATCTCGTATGTGCTAAAGTTAGCATGAAAGTTCATGTGTGTCAATAAGCTGGATTGGGCTGTTTGCATCAAAGGCATCTACTGCGGATTCCATGTGACGAACAGGACGAGCGCGAGCAGCGCCATCAGTGCGCCGAATAGGAACGGGGCGCTTGCGCCGAAGCCCATCCAACCGCCAATTCCCTGCCACAGCACCCCGGCGATCAGGCTGGCGGGCAAGGCGGCGAGTCCAATCGCGGTGTTGTACGCCCCATATGCCGTTCCACGCTCGGCAGGATCGGTCAAATCGCCGACCAGCGCCTTCGTCACGCCCTCGAAGATGCCGTAGTAGATGCCGTAGGCGGCGTAAAGCAGCCAGATTTGCCACACGTCAGTCGCGGCGGCGAAGCCGAGGTAGATCAGCGCGTAGATCGCCCACCCGGCGATGATCAAGCGGCGGCGACCTAAGCGATCCGAGAGCGCGCCCGCCGGAACGGACACCAGCGTATAGACGAGATTGAAGCTCATGAGCATCGCCAGCACGCCGAGCACGCTCAAACCGCGCTCCTGCGCCCGCAGGATCAGGAAGGCGTCGGCAGAATTGCCAAGCGTAAAGACCAGCACGATGAACAAGTACGCGCGCAGCTTGGGCGACAGCCGCCGGAACGACAGCGGGAGACGCGCCTGAGTCGGCGCTGTTGTGGACAGGGTTTCGCGCACGCCGAATAGAAGGATCAGCACCGCCAGCGCCGCCGGGATGAAGCTGATCAGCGTGGCGAGTTGAAACGTCTCGCGCGTGAGTGTCGTGCCGGACTGCGTCGCCGCGACGATGAGCAGGGCGATCCCCAAGCCGAGGAACGCGCCGAGCGTATCCCCGGCGCGGTGAATCCCGAAGGCACGTCCGCGCTGCGATGACTGGACGCTGTTGGCGATCAACGCGTCGCGGGGGGCAGTGCGAATGCCTTTGCCAATGCGCTCCGCAAAGCGCACGGTCAGCACGCCCTGCCACGTCGTCACCAGCGCGAAGAACGGTTTCGCTAACGCTGAGACGCCGTAACCGAGGACGGTCAGCGGTTTGCGGCGGCGTGTGCGATCCGACTGCCAGCCAGAAAAAACCTTGAGCAGACTCGCCGTCGCTTCGGCAATGCCCTCGATCAGCCCGATGACGCTTGTGCGCACGCCCAGCACGTTGAACAGGTAGAGCGGCACGAGGTTGATCAGCATCTCGCTGGAAACATCGGTCAGCAGGCTGGTGAGCGTGAGATACCAGATAGTGCGGGGGAGCTTGTCGGGTGATGGGGCGGGGGTTGTCATAGGAAAAACTCTTTCGTATGCAGCTTCAGTTCAACAGAAATTCTTGACGCCACCCCCTCACGTCCTCTTGAGAGTGAGGGGGTGAAGAGCTGCTTACGCCGCGTCGATCAGACTCACATGGTCGAATTGGCTGTTGTACAGTTCGGCGTAGAAACCGCCCTGCGCCAGCAGTTCGTCGTGCGTGCCTTGCTCTACGATGTCGCCTTCACGCATCACGAGGATCA
>JACSRG010000539.1 GCA_014879865.1 Anaerolinea sp. | reverse complement strand
CGGAAGATGTTCTCAAGCACGACGATGGAGTCATCGACTACGCGCCCGATGGCGACGGTCAGCCCCGACAGCGTCATGATGTTGAGCGTGATGCTTTCGGGGAACAGCCGCAGCAGGAAGCCGATCAACGGCGAACCGTCGGCGGCGGGCAGCAGGGCGTTATGAACAATCGGCGGAATCCAGTGCATCGCCGCCAGCGCCATCAAGACCGAGAGCGGAATGCTGACGCCGGTCACCAGCGTACTGCGCCACGCGGGGTGGGGCAGCTTGCCGGGGAAGATCAGCACGATAAAGCCGATGATCGCGCCTAAGAGCAGCAGCACGCGCACGACGACATCAGTTTGGTCGAAAGCCTGTCCGAAGTCGTTGTTGGCGGTGGCGAGATTCGATTGCACGACGAGGAACAGCCCGCCGAGGAACAGGGCGATCATAATGCCGCCGACAACCGCGCGCGGTCGCCGTGACCATGTGCCACTGCTCAGGAAGATCAGGATGACGATGACTGCGAAGATCGCGCCTAGACCACCTTCTCGTGCCACACCGCTGATCGATTCTTCGATGAAGCTTGCCTGTTCAAAGGCGATGCCGACGGTGATGTTCTCGTTCTCCTCGTCGATGCGGTGCAGCAGTTCCTCGACGATGTGGTAGGCTTCCACACTGTTGGCGTCGTTGGACTTATAGACTGTGACCGCGAGGCTCGAATTGCCGTTCACGCGCGTCAGTGCGTCAGTGGGGACGAAGGGTGCCGCACCAGAGGCAATGCGCTCCTGTACGTCAGCCGGCAGCGTGGCTACGACTTCCGGCGCGAGGAGCTGAAGCGCCTCGATGCGGAGGTTCGTCAGAAATTCGGGATCACGCTGCGCCATGTAGGCAAGCGCATCTGCTGAGGTGTTGCCGAGCAGGTTCGGCGCGAACGCCGCGCCCTGCGCCGAGCTGAACAGGTTGTTAATGAAGCCGCTGGCGCTGGGGAAGAAGCGGAAGAAGTCGTCCGCCGTATCCAGTTCGACGCCGAGGAAATCGGCGATAAACTGCCAGTCGGCATTGAGCGCCGGGGCATTCGGATCGGCAGGTGGGACATCGGTCGCATAGAGATCTGCCAACTGCTCTGCCGCCGATTGGGCTTCACCGGATGCAATCGCCTGCACGGTGGCAGCGGTATCGGCGGGGAGCGCCGCGATCACATCTTCGGGGAGGTCGGCAAGCACTTCCGGCGAGAACTTCGCAATCACAGCCGGGTCAAGGTTGGCGTAGAAATCCGGCTCGACTGCCGTGAAGTAGCGCACCACGCCGGGGGTTAAGCTGTCGAACAGGCGCACATCGTAGCCTGCGAACTGTTCCGGGATGCTCGCGTTGATGGTGTTCAGAACGTTGGAGGGGCTGCCAGCGCCGATTTCGACCACATCCTGCGCCGTGCGCAGCGGCACGCTTCCGTCAAACTGCGACTGATTGGACAGCGTATTCCACACGTTCGACAGCGGAATCTCGACGCCGGGGACATTCAGCAGCACGTCGGTGCTGAATGCTTCGACGACGCCCGCGCTCAGGTTGGGCAGGAAGGTGTCGTCGTACTGCGCGATGAACAGGATCACTTCGGGACTGAGCTGGCGGATGACGCCTGTCGCGCCACCGGGGATACTCACCGACGGCGCACCTTCGGGCAGCGCATCCGGGTTATCGAGCAGCAGCAGGAAGTTGAGCAGATCGGCTGCGCTGAGGGTTTGCGTACCGCCAAACTGCGCCGCCATGTCATCGGGAAGCTGAATGTTGATCAGGTCGTCGGCGGTGTTGAGTTCCAGCCCGATGAAGCCGCCCAGTAAGTTGAAGACCAGCGGCAGGCTTGGACCTTCGGGGACATCCGCGACGACGGGAGTCGCTTCGGGGGCATCAACCGGCGTTTCGTCCACCGGGGCAGCGACCGCCTCACCCTCTCCGGCGGCGATGACCTCGCCTGTACCACTGATGCTGAAGGTTGCCAGCGGTAGATCGTCAAAGCTGAAGGTGATCAACTGCGGCGGCTGCACTCGCCACGGCTGCGGCAGATCGACCGGGGCGGGCTGTGTCGCTTCTCCGCTGATCGCGGTCGCAAGGGCTTTTGCTGCCAGCTCGTCGCGGGTCAGCCCATCCAGACCGGCGATGAACTCCGCCGGGAGGGCGGCGAAGGCGTCATCCGACATCGAGACGAGATGTTCCGCTTCGAAATACTCGACCAGCGATGGCTCGATGGCGAGCATCTGATCGATGTCGGCGGGGGTCAGGTCGTCGGTTTGACCGAGCGCGCCCACAATGACGCCGGTTTCGATGAACTGGTTGAAGACCGCGCCAATCGTGCGCGTGAGCGTCCGCATTTCGCGGAGATCGCGCGCATCCTTGAAGCGATCCATCATCCAACTAGCAGGGAGCGCGGGAACGCCTTCAGGAATCGTGAAAGGAACCGCGTTCAGAAGTTCAACCGCGCTCTGATCCTGAGCGCCCAGGCCATCAACCTTCGCACTGACTACCGCCCAGACTTCCGGCGAGAGGTCGAGCAGCCGGCTGATCGGTTCGGCGTTTTCAACGGGGACAGGTGTCGGCGCAGCATCATCGCTCGGCAGGATTTGTCCGCCGCTGACGTTGATCGACGCAACCTGTTCGATGTTTTCGAGTGCCGGTACGATTTCTTGTTCAACCAGCAGACGCAGTGCGTCTGTGCCGGTCGTGTCCGTCGTCTGGTTGGCAAGGTACGCAAGGACGGTCTGTACTGTGTCCGCCGAGAGCGCCGACCAGACTTGCGGCGAAAGCTGGAACAGGAAACCGGAGTCGTTCTGCTGGAGATAAATCAGAACATCCGCCGGGAGGTCTGCCAGCAAACGCGCGGCGAAATCAGCAGGAGTCTCGCCCTCCGGCGCGCTGATCCGGCGTGTGGGCAGCCACACCGAGTCGACCGCCTGCTGAATGCGGTCGCGCACAGTATCCTGACTCACGCCGAAGTTGTTGCGCGCCGTAATCACAGCGCCGAACGCGCCCGTAGTAGACGACTCGACGTTGACAACCTCATCGACTCCGTCGATGGCTTGTTCGAGCCGTTCTGTTAAAACTTGGAGCACCTGATCGCTTGTCATCCCCGTTGCTTGAGCGAGAATGATCGTCTGCGGAAACGAAATTGACGGGAGAAGTTCCTGTTTTAGCTGTGTAATTGCTACTACACCTGCGACCGAAAGCAAAATCACGAGCGCAAGGGTTACTGCGCGGAAACGGAGCGAAAGCGACGTAATCCCGCTAAACAGTGATTTCATGAATGTCCCTGTGAATTGTGCCGATTGTCACTAAATGGTAACGCTTGCATTGGCTAATTGCAACGCAAGAACTAGTGAAGCCTGTAAAGATTGCGCGAAGACTGCCTTCATGCTTAAATCATGGCGACTACTGATGGGACGAAATCATGGATGCTTCACTTCAAGAGCGCCTAAGCCGATATTTGCCCACACACCTTGCCAGTGGGCTAGACCAACCGCCCGTCATGACGCAAGCCATTCAGCATCTCAACAGCCTTCAAAAAGCGTTGGCATCGTTTCTGCCGCTCTACATCGAAGACGACGTACAGGGTGACCGCTACAGCGCGCTGCGACCCGGTACATTCCTGTTCGCGGATGTCGCGGGGTTTACTGCGCTGTCCGAGCGCTTACAGCGTGCCAGCAGCAGCGAAGGGGCTGAAGTCCTTACGCTAATCATCAACAACTACTTCGCGGAAATGCTCGAAATCCTCGCCAAGTCCGATGGGCAGCTTCTCAAGTTTGCGGGCGACGCGCTGCTGGCGTTTTTCCCGGCGAAACAGGGGGACATTAGCGACGCATTGAAAGCTGTGCGCACCGGGCTGCGGATGCAGCGGGCGATGAAGCAGTTTCAGCCGATCACCGATCCGCGCTTGGTCGAGCTGATCGGCACGGATCGACCCCACGCGCTGCTGATGTCCATCGGTATGGCGCGCGGGAAGCTGTTCGAGGCGCTGGTGGGCAACGCGGAGCAGCGCGATCACATTGTGCAGGGCGATCTGCCCGGCGCGGCGATGCACGCGGAAAGCGTCGGCGAGAAGGACGAAGTCATTGTCGATGCGAAACTCGCGGCGCTGGTGGTGGGACACTTCTCCGTCAAGCGTATGGAGCAGGGCTTCTCACGAATCGTCGATAGTCTGGGCGGCGAATTGGGCGACTATGAATTTGAAGCGCCGCGCAAACGCCGCGCGAAGACGACCTCGTTGTTCGACCTTGCCCCGGATTATTTGATGGAAACGCTGCGCGGTGCGCTCGAACGAGTCGAAGCGGTCGCGCCGTATGTCGCCCCGGCGGTGCTGCAAGAACTGATCGTCAGCGAGAATTATCACTTGCGCAGCGAGAATCGCTTCACGGTGATGATGTTCATTCATGCAAGCGGTTTCGCCGAGATGCTGCGGGAATGGGGTGAAAGTCGGCGCGAACAGGTTGTCGCCGTGCTTGAGCGCTATTATGATCTCGTGCAGCGCGCGATCACCTCGCGCGGAGGGACACTCGCGCGTACTGATCCGTACCGGTCGGGCATCAAACTGCTGGCGACCTTCGGCGCGCCGGTCGCACATCCCGATGACCCGGATCGCGCTGTCGATGCTGCACTCGACATCCGCGCGAAACTTGCCGAACTCAACGCCGCGTTACTAGGCGAACTTCCGGCAGAATTCCACCGGCAGCCCTTCATCGAGCAGCACATCGGCATCACACAGGGCAACACCTTTGCCAGCGAGGTTGGCTGGAAAGCGCGACGCGAATATACCGTCATGGGCGACGATGTCAACTTGGCGGCGCGTCTGATGTCAAAAGCCGGGGCAGGGCAGATTATCATCAGCGAACGGGTATATCGGCGCGTCGAGACTCGGGTTGAGGTCGAAACGCTCGCACCGATGCAGCTTAAGGGCAAGGAAACACCGGTTCAGGCGTACAGCGTTTTACGCCAGCACCGTACGGATCTCGAAGTTGAGGTGGAGTCAGGGAGTCCGCTTATTGGACGGGAAGCCCTGCTGGAAGCGCTCGTGCAGCGGCTCACACGGACGTTGGAGTCTGGTGAACCGCTGTCATTGGCGCTGGCAGGATACAACGGCACAGGTAAAACGCGGGTCGCACGGTATGTCGCGCGCAGTGCCGAGGCGATGGGGTTTCGCAGCGCGTGGGTGACGTGTTCCAGCGGTGATGATGATCGAGCGATCTTCCGGTCGCTCGTGGAACAGCTTCTAGAAACCACAGGTGAGGACGCTGCCGAGCGTCTGCGCGAAGCGCCTAACGACCTGCTGCCGACGACATTCGTCACGCTGCTGGCGCGCAAGCAGCCTATCCTGATCGTCATCGATGATCTGCACCGCGCAAATCCGCATACGCTCGATACCCTTCGTTCGGTAGTGCAATCCGTCGAACATGCGCGGTTGGCGGTGATAGTGATTTACGAGCCGCCGCTGCCGGTTGATCTCGGAATGGAGATGGTGCTGATTCCCGATCTCAGCCGTGCTGATTCCGGTAGACTCGCCGCGCATCTGCTGCATGTGGATGAACCGGGGGCGCGTTTGGAAGCGCTGCTGTGGGACAAAGCGCGCGGTCGTCCGCTCTATATTGAGAGCCTGCTTCAACATTTACGGGCGAACGAGTCAGTGATTAGGGGCGAACTGAAGGAGAACGCCGAAACCGACATCCTGCCCGACGCGCTGCGCGAACTGGTGATGAGCCGTGTCGATAGCTGTCCGCCGGACGCGCAAATCGTGCTGCGCGCGGCGGCAATACTCGGTGATTCGTTCACCCCGGAATCGCTGAGTCACGTCAGCGAACTCGCCGATCTGGATCGCGTGCACAAGGTGCTGGGCTATCTGGTCGAGAATCACATGATCGAGGCAGTCGATGGCTGGCGCTACACGTTCCGTCATGACCTAACACGCGGGGCGATATACGGAAGTCTCGCGCGTTCGCTGCGCATGAAACTGCACCGGCAGGCGGCGAATTATTGGCGGGCGCATCGGGGGATCAAAGGACAGCCATACCGGCACGCGCAGCACTTGATGAAGTGTGGTTTACTGCCACAGGCGATTGAAGTGCTGTCCAATGCGGGCGAGGAAGCCGAAAAGCGCGGCGATACGGAAGAAGCGATTGCTCTCTATCGCCACGCGTTGAGCCTCCTCCCCGATGAGAAAAGCATCGCCGCGCGGTTGGAAGCACTGGGCGGCGCAGATGACAAAGCCTAGGCGAGCAGCGCAGTCGCGACGCGCCGCAGGTTCTGGCTGATCGTATGATTGGGAAAGCGCAGCACGAACACGCCGGAACTGGCAAGGGTCATCATTTCGTCGGAGTGCGGCAGCACAGCGCCGACGGGACAATTATAGGTGTGTTCCACGCGCGCCTTGACCTCGTCGAAGTTGAACGAGGTGGGCGTCTTGTTGACGATCAACAACATGCGCGGCACGTCGAGCTTGCGCGCGACTTCCACCGTAACGCCCGTACCTTGATAATCTTGCTGGTCGGGGCGCATGATAATCGCCAGCGCATCTGAAATGGCGACCGAAAGCAGCGTTTCTTCATTCAAGCCGGGGTGCGTATCGATCAGCAGCACATCCAGCGACAGCTCTTTGATCAAGTTCTGGAAACCATCGTTGAGCAGTCCGACGTCATAGCCTTCGCGCAGGATGCGGGCGATTTCGCCGACCTTGATACTGGCAGGGATCAGGAAAATCTTCCCGCCTTCCGGGATGGGCTCCGCGCCTTCGCCGAGGTTGCGGTTGAGATTTGCCGTCACATCGTAAGCGGCTTTTTCGATCTCGCACTTGCCCCACAGGTAATCGTTGAGGGAATACTTAATATCTTCCTCATCCAAGCCAAACAGCACATGAATGCCGGGGGAATTGATGTCGGTGTCAATCACGCCGACGCGCTGCCCAGTGCCGGCAATCAGCGCGGCAAGGTTGGCTGTTGTATTGGATTTGCCCGTTCCACCACGAAACGAGTGGACCGAGATGATTTTCGACATGGATGTTTCTCCCAAGCAAGAAGATAGACTGTGGACATCACGAATTTCATATTACCCGTTTTTACGAGAATCGGCTAGAAGCAGGACAGGCGCAGCGGCTAGGTTGTCGGGTCTTCGCGGGCAATCGCGTCGAGCGCGTCGAGGACACGCTTGCGCAGCGCGCGTCCCAGTTCCGACGCCGACTCTTTGCGCTCAGACTTACGCTGGCGAATCGCATCGATCAGGGTGTCGCGGGAAAAGGGTTGATCGCTTTCGAGCGAGTCCCAGATCGCACCGGGTAGAGTCCGTTTGCCACCCCGCATCATCGACCGGTCATCGGCGCTGCCAGTGATCTCCGTCTGATCGATGCCCAAGCGACTCCAGAAGGCTTGGTTGTGCTCACCGGATTTGCGCACAAGGTTGACGCGGTAAATCGTTTCGTTTCCGCGCGCAAGGCGCACGAGCCACCCTTCGGCAGTCAGGGCAGCGAGCAAGGCTTCTGCTTCGGCTTGGCTGATATTCTGGAGTTCGCGGACGCAGACGGCGAGGTCGGCGTCCGTCACCGTCGTCTCCCTGAGGATCAGGCGCACGATCTGGCGTTTGGCGGACGATAGTTCCATCAAATCGACAAGGTTGCAGCCCGCCATCGCAATCTTCTCCTCAGCAGGTAATGGTTGCTAGGATTATATGCGAATTTGGGCTGCGGTATGTAGTCGTTTTGTCAGACTGGGGAGCGGGCGAGGCACAGCGCCGCTCCCCAAGCGCGTCATTCAAGCATACGGACATAGCTTTTGTAGCGACGTTCGCTGATTTTGCCTGCGCCAACTGCGCGCAAAATTGCGCAGCCGGGTTCGGTGCGGTGGGTGCAGTCCACGCCGAAACGACAAGTTCCAATGTAGGGACGCATTTCGCGGAAGAAATAGGCGAGATCGCCGTCGTCCACGTCCCACATGGCGTACTGACGCATCCCCGGCGTATCGACTATCGAGCCGCCGAAGTCAAGCGGGATCATCTCGACGTGTGTCGTGGTGTGCTTGCCTTTCTGGAGCGCCTTGCTCACCTCACCGATGCGGAGACCGAGACCGGGCTGCACCGCGTTGAGCAAACTGGTCTTGCCGACGCCCGATTTGCCGACCAGCACGGAAAGCTTGTCCTTGAGTTCCGCGCGGACTTCCTCGATCCCCGTCCCATCGACTGTGCTGGTTTGCACGACACGGTAGCCGAGCGCGCGATATTCGTCCATGACATCGTCGAACATCCCCGGAGGGACGAGGTCGAGCTTGGTCAGGGCGATCAATGCCGGGATTTCGGCTTCCTCCGCCGTGACGAGAAATCGATCCAGCAAATTCCACTGCGGATCGGGCAGCGTCGCTGCGAAGACCAGCACCATTTGATCGACGTTGGCGGCAATGACCTGTTCGAGCGTCTTGCCGCCCGCCGCCGAACGCGCAAACTTGTTGCGGCGCGGCAGTACCTCGGTGATCATCCCCGTGCCGTCTTCGGCGATGACGAACTTCACACAGTCGCCGATGGCAACCGGATCGACCATATGAATGTCGTTGACCTTCTGCACGCGTTGGTGCGGCAGCGACGACTTATCGGCAATTGGGTAGACGAGTTCCTTGCGTAAGCGGCTGGAAATTGAACAGGTCACGTCGCCATCGGCGGTATGCACGAAGTACGTGCCGATTTGCTTCTTATAGACCACGCCTTCGGCGTGGGAATTGTGTCGAGCCAAGGTAGGTTTTCCCCTGAACAGAAATACGAATCAAAAACGGGTCAGCAGAAGACAGGTGACCGGTCATTCGACTGGTCACGGCGCATCCGTGACCGCGCTGCGATTCGCTATCCGGTTAGGGGAGCGGAGACTCTCAGGCGGAGTGGGGACGCGCGAATAAGGTGGGTATGCCAATCACAAGCATGAACTTACTCCTTCGCGCATCATAAACACTGTGACCCAATATAAACCCATCTGAGCCACAGTGTCAAGAGCGGTAAACGAATTTCCATCTAAAGTCGGACTCACAACCAGAACGGCGTCGTGCCGACCTGATTCTCGTCAAGGATGCCACGCAAAATCCCCGCTTCAATTGCTTCGCTCCCATAAAGCGTGACCGGGAGCTTCGGGATTTTGACCGCGCCGTAATGGAACAGCGT
>JACSRG010000353.1 GCA_014879865.1 Anaerolinea sp. | reverse complement strand
TACCCTTCTCCCACGCAAGCGGGGAGAAGGGGGTTTTGATGCGACTGCCTGAATGTGACTCTGGCGCGCCAATGCGTTCCTAACACATTCAGGTTAAACTGGTGTTTACCATTGGAGTTTTTTTGAAGGAGTTGGAGCGTGACCAGTGTCACAAGGCACGTCCTCGATAACGGGCTGGTGGTTCTACTGAAAGAAGTTCACAGCGCGCCCATCATTAGCTGGTGGGTGTTATACCGCGTCGGCAGCCGCAACGAGCGGACGGGCACGACCGGTATTTCGCACTGGGTCGAACACATGTTGTTCAAGGGGACGGATATGTTCCCGCCCGGTTTCCTCGACAAGGCGATTGACCGCGTCGGCGGCAGTTGGAACGCTCAGACCTTCCTCGACTACACGGCGTACTATGAAACGCTCCCCGCCGACCAGATCGATCTGGCGCTGCGGTTGGAAGCCGACCGGATGCTCAACGCCAAATTTGATCCGAAAGAGGTCGAATCCGAGCGGACAGTGATCATCTCCGAGCGGCAGGGCGCGGAAAACTCGCCGACCTTCTGGCTGTCGGAAGAAGTACAGGCGTCGGCGTTCCGGGTGCACGGCTACCACCACGAGATCATCGGCGACATGATCGACCTCGAAACGATGACGCGCGACGATCTCTACCACCACTACCGCGCGCACTACGTCCCGAACAACGCGATTGCCGTCGCGGTCGGCGATTTTGACAGCGAGCAGATGCTTGAGCGCATCAAAGAGCTGTACGGGGCGATCCCGGCGGGCGAACAGCCGCAGTTGTTCGCTCGTCCCGAACCGGAGCAGCACGGCGAACGGCGCGTGCGCGTCGAGCGTCCCGGTCGCGGCACGTTCATCGAAGTCGGCTACCATGTCCCGGCGGCGAATCACCCGGACTGGTTCAAGCTGGAGATCATGAACAGCATTTTGTGCGGCGCGGACAGCATGGGCGGCGGCGGCATCGACAACAAGACGAGCCGTCTGTACAAAGCGCTCGTCGAGACCGAACTCGCGGTCAATGTGGATGGCGGCATGACGCAGACGGTTGACCCGTTCCTCTACTCGATCAATATCACGTTGCGCGACGGGCGCGATCCCGAAGAGGTCGAGGCGGCGCTCTACCGCGAAATCGACCGGCTGCGTACCGGCGACATTACGGCGGCGGATTTGGCGCGGGCGAAGAAGCAGGCGCGCGCGTTGTTTGCCTACAGCACGGAGCGGATCACCACACAGGCGTTCTGGCTGGCGTTCGCGGAGAGCTTCGACAGCTATGCGTGGTTCGAGCAGTACCTCGCGCGGCTGGAAGCGGTCACGCTCGAAGATGTGCATGAAGTGGCGCAAAAGTATCTGCGCCCGCAGAACCGGACGGTCGGGTATTTCATCCCCGTCATGGATGAAGAAGATGAAGGCGACGACTACGAGGAGTACGACGAATGACCCTGCCTAGCTCAAAGAACATCACCCGCGTGGTGCTGGATAACGGGATCGTCGTGCTGGTGTACGAGAATTTCGCCGCGCAGTCGGTCGTGTTGAGCGGATCGCTGCGTGTGGGCAGCGCTTACGAGATGCCCGCGCAGAACGGTCTCGCCTCGCTGACCTCGGCGGCGCTGATGCGCGGCACGAAACGGCGTGATTTCACCGCGATTCACTCGGCGCTGGAAGATGTCGGCGCGGATCTCGGCGTGTCGGGTGGATGGTATCGCACCAATACGTCGGGCAAAGCGCTGGCGGAAGACCTGCCCATGCTGATCGATCTGCTGGCGGATGTGGTGCGCGAACCCGCGTTTCCCGAAAGCCACATCGACCGCCTGCGCGGGGAAACGCTGACCTCGCTCAAGATTCGTTCGCAGGATACGCGCTACCGAGCAGGGCGCGCCTTCTATGACACGCTCTATCCGCCGGGACACCCGTATCACTACCCGACGCGCGGCACGCTCGAAACGGTCGAAACGTTGAGCGCTGCCGATCTTGCCGCCTTCCACCGCACGGCATACGGGGCGAACGGCATGATCCTCGTGATCGTCGGGGCGGTCAATGCGGCAGACGCGGTGGAAATCGTGCGGGCGCGGTTTGGCGACTGGCGCAACCCGGAACAACCGCCGGAAATCACGACCGCCGACGCGCCGACGATCAGCGCCGGGCTGCGCAGCGTGGTCAACCTGCCGGGGAAGACGCAGGCGGACATCGTGCTTGGCGGCGTGGGACCGACCCGCCGCAGCGCCGATTTCCCGGCGGCACAGCTTGCCAACAGCGTGCTGGGGCAGTTCGGCATGATGGGGCGCGTCGGCAAGAGCGTCCGCGAAGAGGGCGGCTTGGCGTACTATGCCTACAGTCAGGTCGATGGCGGAGTCGCCGCGCTGCCATGGCAGGTGATCGCGGGGGTCAACCCGGCGAATGTTGAGCTGGCAATCGGCAAGATGACGGACGAAGTGCGCCGCCTGACCGAAGAACCGATCAGCGAGGATGATCTCGCCGACAATCAGGCGTATTTCACCGGACATCTGCCGCTGCAAATGGAGACGAACGAGGGGATCGCCGACACGCTGCACAACATGGAACTGCACGGGCGCGGGCTGGATTATCTGGTCAACTACCGCGACATGATGTACAGCCTGACGCGTGAGGATGTGCTCAATGTGGCGCGGCGCTACCTCGACGCCGATAAGCTGGTGGTCGGCATCGCCACGCCGTAACTCGTTCGCCGATATGCACCAAGACAACGCCGTCGTTTTTTAGCCCCACCCCCTGACAGGGGGCGGGGAGGCTTGGTACGCATGGGACGCGCAGACGGGCGATCCCTACAACTCCAGCACGCCCGGTCGGCGGATGGTGCGCCCGCCGATATGCACGTCGATCATGGGGAAGTCGGAGGACGCCGCCGTGACGATCTCGAAATCGCGGTCGCCGAGCAAAATTGTATCTTCCGACTTGCTGCCGACAATCGACGGATTCCACGCGAACGCCTGCCCGGCTTGAATCATGGTCGGGTCGTTCGGCGTGGCGTTGCGCTCACGCGGGCGGTAGGCGATCAAGCCGCCCTGATGGTGATTGCGCCATTGATCCGCTTCGCCCACGTCGGCGTATGCCTGCTGAATATCCGCCAGCACGTCGCCGAGCGTGCGCCCCGGCAGCGTAGCGACATAGCCCGCCGCATCGACGCGGGCGACTCGCCGCGCTCCATCCGCGATTTCCTGCGGGAGCTTGCCGAAATGGGCGAGACGGGTCGCCGCGACGACCAAACCGCCCCGCCGCATACACACGACGATCATCACGTAGCGTTCCAGCCGCTTGTCGGTGATGTACGGGTGACGAAACTTCGACACGCGCTCGTCTGTGGCGACGAGGTTGACGACCGCCATGCCGCCCCACTCGCGGCAGCCCGCATCCAACCGCGCGGCGATCTGCCATTCGCTGTCGCCGGGGCGCACCGTGCGGATCGCGCCTTCGAGCGCGGCGGCGGCGTCCCTGCCAAGCGCGCGGTAGCGGACTTTCTCTTCTTCGCCCAGCACCCAGCGCAGTTTTTGCATCTCCGGTTCGACGGTATCTTGCTGATCGCTGATCATGTTAGGCAGCGATGGAGGCTGGCGCGCGTACCACGGCGAGACGACGAACTCAAAGCCGAGTTCCTCGAAGCCTTCTTCGGCGCGGATGCGGGGCGCTTCGATGTTGTCGGTCACGATCTGGCGCTTGTCGGCGGTGATGATCACGCTGTAGGGCGCGGTCGGGTTGTCGGCGACGATGGCGGGGTTTGCGCCCGCCGTGATCCACGAGATGTTATGCGTCTTCTGAATCCACAGGGCGTCGGCGTTCAAGCGGGTGAGGAGCGCGCGCAGTTGGTCGTGTTTGTGGTCGATTTCGGCGAGTCGAGACATGCACAGGAGTCCTTAGGACGAGGTATGCCTCGCCCCTACACAAATAAAGGAGATGCCATTATAGGGAGCGGGCGGACTTTGTGCTAGAATCGGGGGTAATATTCGGTGCACCGGGATGCGCGATGACAAAAACTACACATTCCGAGTCGGTGGAGAATTTCCTCAAAGCCGTCTACACCTTGCAGCAGGGGACAGAGCGTGTATCGACCAACACCCTGCGCGATGTGCTGAACATCACCGCGCCGTCGGTGACGGATATGGCACAGCGGATGGTCACACTGGGGTATGTGGATTATCAGAAATATCAGGGCGTGCTTCTAACCCCCAAGGGTCGGGCGATTGCCTTACAGGTGATTCGCCGCCACCGGCTGATCGAACTGTATCTGGTGCGCGAATTGGGCTACGCGCTGCACGAAGTCCACGAGGAAGCTGAAGCGCTCGAACATGCCGTGTCGGATCACTTCATCGAGGCGTTAGCGCGCAAGCTCGGCGATCCCGGCTTCGACCCGCACGGCGACCCGATCCCGACGGCGGAAGGTGTGATCGAGTCGGCGCGCGAGCTTGTCCCGCTCTCGGCGCTGACGGTCGGCGATCTGGCGGTGGTCGCGCAGTTTAAGAGCAGCGACCGGGATATGCTCCAGCACATGCTGGATCGCGGTTTCAACCTCAATGCGTCCATCGAGGTGACAGCGGTCGATCCGTTCGAGGGTCCCATCAGCGTGCGTATCGACGGGACGGAACGCATGGTCGGGCGGCAGGTCGCCGAGTGTATCCTCGTGCAAAAAGAGGCTTGAGCGCGCCTTCCGAGCGCATAAATCTTGTGTAAGAAATACTGATAGATTGTTGACTTCCCCTCGTTCGTGTCTTACGATTAGGGTCGAGTAAGTGTGTTTTAGCGTAAGAAATGGCGAACAACGATGGCGAAGAATTACTACGACATCCTCGGCGTGAAGCGCGACGCCAGCGACACTGACATCAAGAAAGCGTTTCGGCGTCTCGCCAAGAAGTATCACCCGGATGCAAATCCCAATGATCCACAGGCAGAAGCGCGCTTTAAGGAAGTGAACGAGGCGAACGAAGTCCTGAGCGATCCTGAAAAACGCAAGACGTATGATCGCTTCGGCACGGTCAACCCGCAGGCGGCAGGCGCGGGTTGGGGCGGCGCACCCGGCGGCTATACCTATACGACGCAGAACGCCGATGTGGGCGATCTCGGCGACTTGATCAACTCGATCTTCGGCGCACGCGGGCGCGGCGGCGCGAGCACGCGGGGCAGCGCCAACTTCGATTACGGCTTCTCGACCCGTACCGACGGGCAGAATATCGAGCAGCCGGTGGCGATCAGCCTGCGCGAAGCCTATGAGGGGACAACGCGCGAAGTCGTCAAAGGCGACCGGACGATCCGCGTGAAAATCCCGGCAGGCGCGACCGACGGCACGCGCGTGCGGCTCTCCGGTGAAGGGGAAGCGGGCGTCAACGGTGGCAAACCCGGCGATCTGTACCTGATCGTGCAGGTAGAACCCGATCCGCAGTTCACGCGCGACGGCGATAACCTGACGGTCGAAGTCAAACTGAGCATGTTCGACGCGCTGCTTGGCGGCGAAGTCGAAATCCCGACTCTGGGGCGTCCGGTGCGGATGAAAGTGCCCGCCGGAACGCAATCCGGCAAGAAGTTCCGGCTCACCGGGAAGGGGATGCCCGTGCTGCGTCAGCCGGACAAGTTCGGCGATTTGTACGCGCGTATGCTGATCACGATCCCCGAAACCCTCACCGCCGAACAACGCGAATTGATCGAACGGCTGCGGGCGTCCTTCTAACCGCTACGCCTGCGGCAGTTCGATCCAGAAATCTGACCCCATTTGTTCGGTCGATTCAACGCCGACCGTTCCATCCTGCAACGTGATGAGATGCTTGACGATCCACAAGCCCAAGCCGGTGCTGCTTTCGCCGCCCGTTGGGCGCGGCGTCAGCTTGCCGAACTGCGTGAATAGGCGGCTCTGCTCGTGGAGCGGGATGCCGGGACCTTGATCGCCGACGTGGACGCGCAGCCGCTCCGGCACACCCTGCGTCCAGATCGTCACGGTCGAATGGCGAGGGCTGTACTTGATCGCGTTGCTGATCAGGTTTCCGAGCGCCTGCTCGAAGCGGCGCGCGTCCGCTTTGATCATGCCGTCGAGTGCGCGCGTTGTGAGAGTGATGCTCTTGCGCTTGGCGGCGATGCCAAACTGATCGATCAGCGTCTCGACGATGGGCTGCACGGCGACGGCTCCCAGTTTGAGATGCAGCGCGTTATCCTCAAGCGCGGCGGTATCGAGAAAGTCGGTGATGACCGTGTGCATCGCTTCCAGCGACAGATCAAGCGCTTCGATCAGGTCACAGGAATCCGGGTGAGGGACGCTTGTTTCGCGCAGCAGCGACGAGACCAAGCGCAGATTCGTCAGCGGATTCTTGAGATCGTGCGACGCCACGCGGATCAGGTTGGCTTTCATCTCCTGCGCGTGCTGAAGTTCGATAAGCGCCCGGCTGCGCTCGTCTTCGAGCCGCTTGAGCCGAATTTGTGTGCGCACGCGCGCCAACGTCACGATGGCGTCCAGCGGTTTGGTGATGTAATCGTTCGCGCCCATTTCCAGCCCGCGCCAGATGTCGGTCGAGTCTGAGAGGGCGGAGATCAGAATCACCGGGATGCTGGCGAACTTGGGATTGGCGCGCAGCGAGGCGAGGACATCCAGACCGGACATCCCCGGCATCATGATGTCGAGCAGGACGAGGTCGAACGGGGCTTGCACCAGCATGTCGAGTACCGCGCGGGCGTCGGTGATACACATGACCTGATACACTTCGCCGAGCAAGCGCTGCAAGAGGCTCAGATTAGCGCGTTCATCGTCAACGGCAAGCACCAGCGGTTTGGTATCAGGGCGCATAAGAGCATCCTCAACTCTTAATTGCAGGCGAGTGACTTAAGTATAAAGCCGCAATGGTTGGCTAGAGATTGTCTTAGGGTTAGCATATTTTAACCTGATCCCAGTGGTACAATACACAGGTGACGTTCCGCATTCTATGACAAAATTTGAGGGAAGTTCCCGTGACTAAACCGATCTTTCTCTTGCTGCTTGTCCTTCTTGCTGCTGCCTGCCAGCCACAGGCAAATGTGGTGCTGCCCGCGCAGGCGACTGCCAGCACTCCCGTCGCCGCGCTGCCGGTGAACGTGGCGCGGCAAGCGCAAGCGCCGACGCCTGTGCCACAGGCGGTCATCGACGCGGCAGATGCCGAATACCTGCTGCTGGCGAACATCTACGAGCGCGTTGTGCCGTCGGTGGTCAACATCGACGTGACGATCAACGCCGAGGATTCACTGCTGCTGGACAGTGCCAGCGGTTCGGGCATGGTCTACGATGATCAGGGACACATCGTGACCAATGCGCATGTCGTGCAGGAAGCCGACAGCATGTTGGTGACTTTTCATGATGGATCGGTTGCCGAGGCGACGCTGGTCGGCGTGGATGTTTACAGCGACATCGCCGTGATCCGCGTGGATGTGGAGCGTGAACGCCTTGCGCCGGTCGTGTTCGGCAATTCGAACGCGGTGCGCGTCGGCGAACGCGCTGTCGCCATCGGCAACCCGTTCGGCTTGACCAGTTCGATGACGGTCGGCATTATCAGCGCGCTTGGGCGTCAGCTTCCCTCCGCCGAGTTGATCGGCGCGACGGGCGGCGGGTTCAGCAACCCGTCGATCATTCAGGTGGATACGGACATCAACCCCGGCAACAGCGGTGGTCCGCTGCTTAACTCGAACGGGCAGGTGATCGGCGTGAACACGGCGATCCGTACAGAGACGGGCGTGTTTCAAGGCGTCGGTTTCGCCGTCCCGGCGGCGACCGTGCAGCGCGTTGTCCCCGATCTGATCGCCAACGGACGCGTCGAATATGCTTGGCTGGGTATTTCGAGCGAATCGGTCGAAAACGGGTTCAGCGTGGCGGGTTTAGCGGAGATTCTCGATCTGCCGGTGACGGCGGGCGTGCTGATCTCGACCGTGTCGCCGAACTCACCCGCAGCGGCGGCGGGGCTGCAAGGCGGCACGCGCCAAGTCCTCGTACGTGACCGGCGGATTTGCGCGGGCGGCGACATCATCGTGGCGATCAACGGCGAATACGTCCGCACGATGGACGAACTGGTCGCGTATCTGGTCGCCAACGTGCGCCCCGGCGATTCGATCACTCTGCTGGTGGTGCGCGGCGGCGAAACGTTCGACGTGCCGGTGAACATGATCGCGCGTCCGAACGACCCCGTCACCCCGCAGTGTCCGGAATAGCGGCGTAGAGCACAAATAAAAACGGGCGACCTGTTGAGGGTCGCCCGCAGCGATGAAGTCGGGAATTACTCGAGCCGGGAGGAGACATCCAGCAAATCGGTAGCCTCGACGAGCATGTTTTGTGCGATTTCGTCACCCTCTTTGGCAGCTTTGCGCACCCAGCCCAACGACGCTTTCAACATGGCGCGCAGACGCCGCGCCAACAGACTATCATCTTTCCCGCGCCGCTCGTTAAGGTCATATTGATCCATCAGCTCGTTGTAGCTGATGAAGGCGAGCGTTGCGGTTAAGGTGATCAGGACATCGATCTCTTGCGGATCGGCGTTGCCGAAGCTGGGTTCATCACGGACGGCGCTCAATACCATCTTCATGTTCAAACGCGACCGCACGATCTCCTGAAGTGTGTCCAGACGATCTGCCCACAGGGTCGTAATCGACTCGGCAGGGAGATTTCTGAGCAGATGACGCATCAGCGCGGTGATAGTTTCGACGTCTAGACCATCTACGCCATCCATATCCAATTCCGCGTTAACAAACTCGGCAAAAGGATCGCGCCGTTCTTCGTCGCTCTGAGTAGACATGAGTTCTCAACTCCACAGGATAAAAAATTGATCGTGCATGTTCCAAATATAACGGAATATTTCAGTCCCGACCATTAACGTTTGTCTGAAAAAGCTGTGAATATCGGCACATGTTACCGATAAGGTATAATCAGGATAAATGAGAGAGGACGAAACATGACTGAATTATTGCGCCGGGCTTTTGACGAAGCGGCGCAGCTCTCGGATGCAGAACAAGATAGACTGGCACAGTTCATTTTGACCGCGTTGGAGACAGAGTCCGAAGCGCGTTGGACGGAAATGTTTGCACAATCACAAGATGTGTTAGCTAAGCTTGCCGATGAGGCACTAGCCGAATTTCATGCCGGTACGACTCTCGAACTTGACCCTGATGACTTATGAATTCGCGGACGACAGCCCGTTTTCGTGA
>JACSRG010000278.1 GCA_014879865.1 Anaerolinea sp. | reverse complement strand
TCACCCTTCCCGGCGAGGTCGGCGCGCAGCAGGTCGAGCGCCGCCGTGTACTGTGCGTCGTCGCTGAAGTTCCGGTAGTTGAGCGCCTCTAGGTGCAGCGGACGCTCGGCGTCAACTTGGACGAGCAGCGGGATCACGCGCTTGCGTTTGCGCAGCAGACGAAGCTGCTCGGCGCGGCAGATCTCCGACTCGAACGCGCCGTGCGAGAGGAGCGCCAAGCCGCAGTCACACGACTCGATGGCGTCCTCGATCTCGCGTGACCAGCTCGCCCCGCCGTCGATCTCGGACGTGTCGAGCCAAACGTCATAGCCCGCGCCGATCAAATCCGCTTGCAGTCGAAGCGCCAAAGTCCGCGCGTCGCGGCGCGCGTAGGAGATGAAAATGCGGTCGGGCATGGTCAGCCGCCTGTTCAGCCGGTTATCGAATTAGGGATATTATGACGTGACGCGGAAAAGCTGCCAAGCCGTCCCGGTCAGGGCAGCGGGCAGGTGCGATCTTCCGGGAGGACGATCTCGAAGGTGCTGCCCTGTCCCAACGTGCTCTCGGCGAGGATGCGCCCGCCGTGCGCTTCGGCAATCGCTTTGGCAATCGCCAACCCGAAGCCGATATTGCGCTCGGTGCGCGCCTGATCACCCCGGTACAGCGGCTCGAACACGCGCTTGAGCGTGGCGGCGTCCATGCCTGTGCCGCTGTCCCGTACGCGGATGCCGATTTCCTGCGGGTAGGCGACGCCCTCAATGCGGATCGTGCCCTCGTGGGGCGTGTACTGCACGGCGTTTTCGAGGATTTCGTGGAGCGCGCGCACGGCGTGGTCGTGATCGGCGCATACGCTCAGCGTGGGGTTGATGTGTAGATCGACGTGCAGTCCCTTGGCGGCGATCACGTTGCGCTGTGCCGAGAGTACCAAGTTGACGAGCGCTGTGACCGGCAGTCGTTCGCGGTGGAGGGTAGGATTGCTTTGCAGCGTGACCAGTTCGAGCATCCGATCAACGATGTCGCCGAGCTGCTTGACCTGCTGATTGATGCTGTTCACGAGCGCGGCACGATCACCGGGATCGATCACGCGCTGGAGCAAATACGCTTTGGTATTGATCACCGAGAGCGGCGTGCGGAAGTCGTGCCCGACGTTGGTGATAAACTCGCGCAGCATCCCCGTGCGCCCCTGCGCCACGCGCAGTGTCACCGCCTGTTCGCGCGTGCGCGCCAGCTCGATCAAGTGCGCGGCGGTGATACCGTACAGGCGCAGCAGTTCCGGTTCATAGTCTTGGAGCGGGTGCCCGTGCGTGAAGTTGTCCGCTGACAGCACGCCCAAACATCGGCTGCCGTACAGCAGCGGTACGATGACATTCCAGCCATAGCGGACAATCTCGCATTTGTGGTTGTACAGCGGCGACTCGGTGAAGACGAGCGGCGTGGTGGTCGTGCCGGCAATATAGCTCTCGATCTGACTGCCGGTGTAGTGCCAGACCTGATCGTGTTCAGCGCGTATGCTCCCCTGCTCGTCCGTGCCATAGGTTCCGCGCATCACCGCGTGATCCGGGTCATTGAGCCACAATCCGAGCCGGTCGAAGCCCAGCAGGGAGACGCCTAAGGCGACGATCTGGTGGCAGAGCGGATCGAGTGGTTCGATCCGGCTGAGTTGGACAGTCACCTCGTTGAGCGCCGTCAACTTTTGCTGGAAGTGGAAACCTTCGGTTTCGCGCCGTTGCAGTTCGTGCCACAGGCGGCGGTGGAGCGAGGACTCGGTCAGGCGGTAGTAGACCACCCTGCGATCTTCGCGCTCGATGGGCCAGTGATCCACCGTGAGCAGGAAGTCGTGTCCGTCCGGGCGCTGGTAAGTCAGCGTATAGAGGCGCGCATAGTCGGCTTCGGGCGAGTGCACAGGGGGCGTACTTGGCGAGATTGCGAGCTGGTCAACCGTCATGCCGATCAAGCGCGAACGGGGATAGCCGAGAAGTTCAAGCGCGGCGTCGTTGGCGTCGATCACCTGCTGCGTGAACGGATCGACATAGAGGACGCTCAAGCTCATGGAGCGGGTCAGATCACCGCCCTGAGCGGCGTAGTCAACAAGCTGCTGCACACGCGTATAATCGCGGGCAATGACCTCTAGCTCAGTAATTCGCTGCCGCAGCTTGTCGATCTCGTCACTCATGTCATGCCCATTTCGCTTGGGGCTGGCTCATCTATCAACGCTCGAACGTCATAATTCCTATATTACCCTTATTCAACATGAGCGCAAACTCATAATCAGCGAGGAAAGGTCACATAAAAGATCGTGCCGAGTTCCGGCGTCGATCTGAAGCGCACATTCGCGCCGAGATACCGCTCGGCAAGCAGTTTCATGGTGTACGTGCCCAGTCCGCGCCCGCTCCCTTTGGTGGTGTACGACCGCGTGAAGATGTATTCCTGATCTTCGCGCGGGATGTAGGCGGAATTATGCACCGACAGCGTCAGAGCAGAGCTGGTCGGGCAAATGTCGATGGTTACCGTATCGCCCTCGCCCGACGCTTCAAACGCATTCTTGACCATGCTGCCGAACACGCGCATCAAAATGTTGCGCTCCTGCTTGATCACGAGCGTGTCTTCGGGCGCGTTGATGACCACGTGCCGCCCATCGGCGTAAGGCTGCTGCGACTCGTGCGCGACGATGCTTTCGACAAACTGATGAATGCTGAACGACGTGAACCGGAGCGACAGCTCACCGCTTTCCGCCGCCGCCAATTCCTGCTGATTGCGCACGGTGTCGATCATGCGCATGGCGGCGTCGTAGAGGTCATTCGCCAAGTAAACGGCATCGGCGGGATTGCTCTTGATGATCTCGGCGGAGACCGACACGATGTTGAGCATGTTGAGCACGTCGTGGAAGAAGACGCGCTCGACGACGCGGCGGCGCTTCTCGGCGCTGATGTCTTCGAGCGCCAGCAGCGTAAACTGATGGTCGGCAACCCGGAGCGGCGCGGTCGAGAGCAGCAGATCGACGGCGCTGCGGCGCATCGTCCGGCAGTCTTGCGTCGTCTGCACTGCCTTGATGCTCTCGATGACGCTGTTGAGCACGGCAGCGGCGGGGTTGGAGTCGGGCGCTGCCGTGCTCTGAGTCACCGACACACAGCCGAGGAGTTCTCCGGGGTGACGCCCCAGAATGCGCTTCAGGTTTGGCTGCTTGAGCAGGGTCAAACTGGCGCGGTTGGCGTAGATGATCTGCGCCGCATCGTTCAAAACCATGACGCAGTGAGGAACAGCATCGATCAGCGCCGTAATTGATGCACCGCGCTCGAAGATTTCGGCGTCCGCGTGGAATTTCTCCTGAGGAGTGTAGTCCACAAGGGTTTTGTGAGAGGGCATCTGTGACAACATCGGGGCTCCGGCGGCACACAAACTGAAAACTACTTTCATGAAGCATTGTAGCATGAAAGCAGATTATGAAATCCTCAATTATTCCTCAATTATTTTCACAATTCGGCGGGTTAGCGCACTTCGTCACCTAAGTGGTGTGGCAGACGAACGGTGAAGGTGCTGCCCTTGTCCAATTCACTGTGGACGGCAACTGTGCCGCGATGCAGGTCGAGGATTTCTTTGGTGATCGCCAAGCCTAAGCCCGTGCCGGTGCGGTTGCTGCGGCGCGCTTCTGCCGAGCGATAGAAACGCTCGAAGACGCGCGGCAAATCCTCCGGGCTGATGCCGATACCTTCGTCCGCCACGCGAATGATGATCTCGCCCTCGGCGGCGAGGGTTTCGACGCGAATGCCGCGATACGCGGGCGTGTAATTGACGGCATTGGCGATCAGATTGAGCAGCACGCGCTCGATCTGCTGCGCGTCAATGGCGATTTTCGGGAGTGACGGGTCAAGGCGCAGCGTGAGCGTCTGCTGCTTGTCGAGGGCGACCGGCTCGTAAGTGTCAAAGATGCGCTGCGTCAATTCGTTGACGTCGGTCATGGCAAGTGAGGGGACAAGCTGACCGCGATCAATCCGTGAGAGCATACGCAGTTCGTCCACCAAGTTTTGCAGGTGCTGCACCTGATTTTCGAGCGCGCGGACATGCTCGGCGAGTTTTTCAGGCGAGCGGCGCAGCAGGTAAATGCGCGCGCTCAAGCCGGAGATCGGCGTTGCCAGATCGTGGACGGCATTGGCAACGAAGCGGGCTTTGAAGCGCTCGATCTCTTTCAAGTGGGTGATATCATGCCCGTTGAGCAGAATGCCGCTGCGCATGTTCCCGTCGATGACGCGTACGGGCAGAATGGTCAGATCGACATCTCGTTCGCTCCCGTCGGGCGCGGTCACTTGAATTTCAAGCTGCTGGCGCTGCTGATCCGCGACGACGCGCCACAACGCAGCGGAGACGGCAGCCGCCTGCCGTTCGTCGGGCACAGAAGTGGTGATCTGCTCGATGAAGCGGGTGGCGGAGTCATTGAACAGCGCCCGGTATGCCGCATTGACCTTGATGATATCGCCGTTGGGCTGCGCGAAAGCGAGTGCGTCGGCGGTGGTGTTGAGGATCAATTCAAGCTGGTTGTTGGCATGGCGCAGTTCGGTCGTGCGCACATCGACCAAGTGCTCAAGCTGCGTGGTGTAGGTCTGCACCTCGGCTTCCAGACGCTTTTGCTCGGTGATGTCCCGGCTGTAGATGGCGAACGCCTCGATCTCGCCGGAGGGCGCATGCACCGGGTAGACGCTGTTGGCAAACCAGCCCACCGAGCCCTGATCTTCCCACTGCACGGGCTGATCGGTCGCCAGCACCCGGTCAAAGTAGCTGCGCCGCCGCGCGCTGATCTCCGGGTCGAGCATGGCAAACGCGTTCTTGCCGATCAAGTCGTCAATCTTCATATCAATCGGTCGCGCCAGCGCTTCGTTGAGCGTCAGCAGCGTGCCGTTCCGGTCGAGCAGGAAGGCAGCGTCGGACGTGGCGTCGAGCAGGGCGCGCAGATGCACCTCACTGCGGCGGACGGCGTCTTCTGCCAGCTTGCGCGCGTGGATGTCCTGCACGCCGCCGTTGATGCCCACGAGCGTCCCGTGCTCATCCAAGATGGGAATCGCATACACGCGCACCCAGCGGACTTCGCCGCCCTTCCTGAGAACCCGGAGTTCGGAAATGACGCGCTCACTGCGCCGCAGCGCCGCCATATCGCGTTCATCCTGTGCGACGTCGTCAGGGTGAATGGTGGCGCGCCAGCCGCCAAGCGCGAGAAATTCCTCCGGTGTGTAGCCGGTAATCTCGGTAAACGCACCGGTCAGCAGGGTGTGCAGCAGTTCGCCGCGTTCGTTCACACGGGACGAAAAGGTGTAGTCGGAGGTGACGGACGAGATCAGCCGGAAGCGTTCTTCGCTCTCGCGGAGCGACTGCTGGACCTGATCGCGTTCCGTCAGCGCCGCGCGAGTTTTTTGCAGCAGCAAACGCTGCTGGCGCAGCACGACATACGCCGCCATGCCGATGACCACCAGCAAAACGAGCGCTACATAGATCAGCGTGGATGTGGGTTCGAGCGGAGCGGCAGCCTGTGGTACAAGGTCAAATGTGAACACAACCGGTGCGTCTAGAGAAGGGAGGACACCAATCGACGGGAAAGTTATGTTTGCGGTCAGCCCCAACCAGCTCATCGTCCGCGCCTTCAACGTTCAGATAGTCACCTCAGCGATATTACCGATTATAGCTTTTGTGTGCACTTTCTAACATCCGTGATCAATCTTAGTATAATCAATCTGTATCTCCCGCTTTGCTTGAATGAAAAGAACGAGATTTATGCCTACGCACAACTCCGGCATTGATTTATCCGCCCTGAGCCCGATCAACCTGACTATCAGTATTTTGACGAATATCGCGTCGAGCATTGTGGAGCATCATGCGCAGAATCTGCACGGGACGGTGCTCGGCAAGGCGCTCAAGCTGGCGGGGTTGATCGAGCCGAACTTCGACGACCGCCTTAAGTCGCTGCTGCGGGAAACGCTGCAAGCCTTCTTCGAGGCGCATCCGGGTTACAAGTATCAGGAAATCGTCGATTTCTTCGCCGATGCGGTCGTGACCAAGGCGCTGGCGGATGCGATTCTAGAGAGCACGCCGATCAATCATGAGGCGCTGCAAGCGCGGCTCGATGCATATTTGATCTCGCTGCCCCAAGCGCGCTGGCAGTTACAATCGGCGCGGATTGTAGGCGAATTTCTGGCGACGTATCGCTACGTGCGGCGGCGGCATTTTGACGATGGGCAGGTCGCGCTGATTGACGCGATTGAGGCGAATGGCGCGGAGCTTCAGCAGGCGCGCGGTCTGCTGGAAAAGCTCTACGCGAAGGTCGAACACGAGCTGTCGGTGCTCCAGCGGATGAAAGCGCATTTCCGCTCGGTGAATCTGGACGACTTCCCGACGGCGACGCCGGAGCAAGTCCACGCATTCTACACGGGACGCTACCCGCTCAAGTGGGAACTGATCAAGGCAGATGCGATCATCAAGCGGGATCAAGAGGCGGCAGTCCTCGACAGCCTGAATTCTGCGCCGACCCATCTCGAATTCGTGTGCATCACCGGGCAAGCGGGTGACGGCAAAAGCTCGTTCGCGTGGGAGATCGCGCTGCAAACCGCGTCACGACTCGGCTGTTGGCTGTTGCAAGTACGAAGCAACCAGACGCCGGAAGCATGGGAGATGCTGGAAAACGCGGTGCTGGAAACCGGGCGGCGTCCGCTCGTGGTGCTGGTGGACGATGTGTTCCGCGATGACAGTTTCGTACAGGCGCTGCTGAATATGCGCACCGACCTGCCAATCCGCGTGATCGCCACGTCTAGGCTGCATGAAATTCCCGATCACATCCGGCTGCCGGACTTCAGGACGATCCAGCTTGAACCGCCGTCGGATCACGAAAAGCAGCAGGTGCTCGAACGGCTGCGGCTGACACGCTTGAGCAAAGATCAGAGGCAGCGGCTGGAAAAAGCATCCAACTGGCTGGTGCTGATGCTCGAAACGACCGCCGGGGAAAGCTTGAAGACAGTGATCCGCGACAACGTGAACCGGCTCAAGCGGTTGGACGAGGCGGTGTATCACGCCTATGAGTACCTGTGCTTTGCGGGGCAGTATGATGTCAACGTACCGGAAGACCTGCTGCTGCGCCTCGACAGCAGCGGGAGATTTTATCGCCTGTACGAAAGGCCCGCCGCCGCCGGGTTGATTTTTCTGGAAACGTTTCCCCGCTGGGGGAACTTTTTGCGTCCCGCCCACGCGTTGATCGCGGAAACTGCGCTTAAGGCGTATGGACGCAATCCGCACGTGCTGTTCGAGACGATGTTTGCCGCCGTCGATGGTGGCAAACCCGCCAATCGTATGATGTTGTACGGGATCATGCGCAATTTGATCGAGGAAGGGGCAGTGGCGCTGCTGGAAGAAACACTCTCCCGGCACAGTGATCACTTCGCAGCAATGATCGAGCAGGGCAGGCACGTCGAAGTCTTCGGGGTGATCAGCAAAATCTTGAAGGCGCTCAAGCGTCTTGATTTGTTGAAACAGGCGCAGCAGCACGTGCTTGAGAGCATCCCGACGAACTCAAACGACTGGGAAGCGAAATTCGCGTTCATACGGCGAAATGCGCCACATTTGATTCCTAAAACGCTGATCGAAGCTCAACAATGGTTGGAAGTCAACGTCGATGCAACCAACGTGCGCGCCAGCTACTTGATCCTGCTGAAAGAGCAAGACGACGATGCACAGATCGAGCAGGCATTGAAGAGCACGACTCACTGGTTGCGAGGGCACATGGATGATGTGGAAGTGCGGCGTGCATACTTGAACGTGGTCAAGGAGAAAGGCAGCCCGGCGCAGATCGCGGAGTCGCTCAAAACGATGCCCGATTGGCTGGATGCTCACCCTGACGACGTCGGAGTCCGAAGTGTCTTTCTAAACTTCGTCAAGGAAAAGGGAGATGGCAATCAGATCGCGCAGGCAGTGGAAAAGGCACGGGCGTGGCTAGAATCGCACGCTGATGATGCGGACGTGCGGCGCACGTACCTCAACCTCGTCAAAGAAAAAAGCAGCGAGGAACAGATCGCTAACGCGATTAACGCGACGATTGCATGGCTGAGCAACCGGGATGACGACGTGGAAGTGCGACGTACATATTTAAATCTTGTCAAGGAAAAAGGCAGCATGGAGCAGATCGCGCTAGCGATTAACGCGACGATTGCATGGCTGAGTAACCGAGACGACGATATGGAAATCCGCACCAATTATTTGAACCTCGTCAAGGACAGAGGCAGTGAGGAACAAAGTGCTGTCGCGGTAGAAATTACGCGGCGATGGTGGAACAATTCGACGAAAAAGCCGCTCCCGCCCCTGCTTTACTACTACGGCAGTCTTTTGTTCCAGCAGGGCGCGTTCGAGGAAGCCCTGAGCGTGCTGGCGGAGGGAGTAGATCGATGGAAAAGCAATATCCCGATGCGTATCACCTATGCATGGTGTCTGTACGAACTAGGCGAGGTCGAACCGGCGCTAGAAGCGCTGAAGCAAGCGCACTGGCGCGCCAAGGGTAAAATGCCAGAAATGCGCAATCTCACACTGCGCAATCTGGGGACGTTTTATCTTCGACAGGGGGATCATAATAGGGCGATCAGCTATTTACGGCAGTCGCTGGACGTGACCGAGGACGCCTATAAACACTGGGTACACCTCGAAATGGGCAAGACGTACCTCGCCGCCGGACAGCCGCGCAAGGCACTGGATCATCTGCGGATGGCGCTGGCGGGGTTGGACGCGGTGAACCATTCCGAGACGATCAAGACGGTAAATGAGTTGATCGCGCAGGCAAAGGGCGCGTTGTAGACATCTATCTCAGGCAAACGCTTCAACCGCCCGGACGGCAGCGGCGGTGCCATCTTCGGCGCGGATAGCGCTGCCCAGAACGGCGGCGCGCTCCTGCATGGGAGCGTCCGTGAGCAGGCGCTCGATCCCGGCGCTCAAAGCGTCGGCGGTGAGGCGCTGATGCGGGATCGGCGGCAGTCCTACGCCTAACGCTGCGATGCGATCCCCCCAGAACGGTTGATCGGCGGTGAACGGTACGATCAAGGCGGGCTTCCCCGCGCGCAGACTCGCGCCGGTCGTGCCTGCCCCGCCGTGATGCACCACCGCCGCGACCCGCTCGAACAACCAGTCGTGCGGCGCGGAGTCGATTTGCAGGACGTGATCGGGCAGGTCAGTGCCGCCGAATTTGCCCCACCCGCCGAGCAAGATCGCGCG
>JACSRG010000284.1 GCA_014879865.1 Anaerolinea sp. | reverse complement strand
ACGCCGTCGATCTCACGGCGCGCTACCTCGCGGCGCTCTGGCAGTCGCCATGTTACGACTGCTGGGAAGAACGCGGCGGCGATGTGCATATCAGCACCATCGCGGCGATCTACGCGGGGCTGAATGCCGCCGAACGCCTCGTGCCGCGCCTCAATTTCGGCGCAACGAAAGCCGCTATCAAGACGTTTATCGCCACTGTTGGCATGACCCCCGGCGGCGAACTGGCGAAATCGGTCGGCTTGAATATGGTGGATGCGAATCTGCTGCTGGCGGCGCTGCCCGACGACGGTCTGTTCAAACCGGATGACCCGGTGATGCTGCGGACGGTCGCGCGCATCGAGCGCGATCTGCTGGCGCACGGACACGGCGTCCACCGTCACCGTGAGGATACCTACTACGGCGGCGGCGCGTGGGTGCTGCTCGGTTTGTGGCTGGCGTGGCATTATGCCCAATTGGGGAATCGCGAACGTGCCTGCGAACTGCTCGCATGGGCGGAAGCCCATGCCGACGAAACGGGCAATCTGCCGGAACAGGTCAATGATGCGATGTTCGCGCCCGATTTCTACGCCGGATGGGTGCAGAAGCGCGGTGAGATTGCCCGACCGCTGCTCTGGACACACGCCAAATACCTGATCGTGCAGGACGCACTAAACCGCGCCTGAGCAGAACGCAGTGCGCGTCGAAATGAAGATCATCAGCAGCCCCTCGAACCCGGTTCGAGGGGTTTGTGTTTGTCGTTGGAGACTCCCCGCATCATTGCCGGAGCAGGGGAGTGAGCTACACTTGAGCTATCAAAGAGCCGGTCAATCACCCTCGCACAGGGTCGAAAGGAAGCAGATCGCATGTCTCGTCGTTACCCGCCAGTCTCGTCAAAAGCACCGTATCTATGGCATGGAGGTGACTATAACCCGGAGCAGTGGTCGCCTGAGGTCTGGTCGGAGGATTTCCGGTTGATGCAAAAAGCCGGAATCACGGCGGCAACCGTCGGCGTGTTTAGCTGGGTATCGCTTCAACCCGCCGAAGATCGCTTCACATTCGAATGGCTGGACGAAGTCATCGATGGGCTGCACGCGCACGGGATCAACGTGATTCTGGCGACGCCGAGCGCCGCGCAGCCCGCGTGGATGTCTCAGGCATACCCCGACGTGCTGCGCTCCGACGCGAACGGCGTGCGCAAGCAGCACGGTCAGCGCGTCAACTACTGCCCGAATTCCCCGAACTATCGCCGTCTCAGCGCGGATATGGCGCGCCGTTTGGCGGAACGCTATGGTCAGCACCCCGCCGTGATTCTGTGGCATGTCAGCAACGAGTATGGCAGCGCGTGTTACTGCGACACCTGTGCTGGGAAGTTCCGCGAGTGGCTGCAAGCGAAATACGGCACGCTCGACGAACTCAACGCGCGCTGGTGGACGCGCTTCTGGGGGCACACGTATACCGCTTGGGATCAGATCATGCCGCCGCGCGAGAACGCGGAGTTCCTCACGCACGGCTTGAACGTCGATTACTTCCGCTTCATGAGCGACAGCCAATTGGACTGCTACCGCAATGAGCGCGACGCGCTGCGGGCGATCACGCCGGACATCCCGATCACGACCAATCTCATGGGGGCGTATAAGCCGCTGGATTACCGGCGGTGGGCACAGGAACTGGATGTGGTCTCGTGGGACTGCTACCCGAACCCCAACCATGCGCCCGCCGACATCGCCTTTTTGCATGACCTGACGCGCGGGTTGAAAGACGGGCAGCCCTTCCTGCTGATGGAACAAACGCCGAGCAGCCAGAACTGGCAGGAGATCAACGCGTTGAAGCGTCCCGGTGTGCTGCGCCTGTGGAGTTATCTGGCGGTCGCACATGGCGCGGATTCGGTGCTGTATTTCCAGTGGCGGCGCGGTCGCGGTGGCTGCGAAAAGCTGCACGGCGCGGTGATCGAACATGCGGGGCGCGAAGACACACGGGTGTTCCGCGAGGTGAGCCAGCTTGGGGCGGAACTGCACACACTCGGCGATCAGGTGATCGGCGCGGCGGTCGATGCGCGGGTCGCCATCCTGTTCGATTGGGACAACTGGCACGCGCTTGACGACGCGATTGGTCCCGTGCGCGACAAGCGCTATTTAGACACGGTGCGCAAGCATTACGCGGCGTTTTATCGCAAGAACATTACCGTCGATGTCGTCTTCGCCGACTCGGATTTGAGCAAGTATGAGATCGTCGTCGCGCCGATGCTCTATATGGTCAAGGCGGAGACCGCACAACAGATCGAGGCGTTTGTCGCCAAAGGCGGGACGTTCGTCACGACCTATATGAGCGGTCTGGTCGATGAGAACGATCTGGCATTTGAAAACGGCTATCCGGGTCCGCTGAGTAAGGTGCTGGGAGTCTGGGTCGAGGAGATCGACGCGCTGTACGAAGATCAAACCAACACAATCATCATGGCGGATCGCAGCGGCGCGTACCCGTGCCGTCACATCGCCGACGTGGTGCACGCCGAAACCGCGCAGGTGTTGGCGACCTTCGGCAGCGACTTTTATGCCGGAATGCCTGCCGTGACCCGCAACGCGTACGGCAACGGGGCTGCTTACTACATCGCCAGCGACGCCGATCCGGCATTCCTCGATCCCTTCTACCGTGATGTGCTCCAGCAGAAAGGGATCGGTGCGCCGCTGAAAACGCCCAGCGGCGTGGAGGTTGCGCTGCGTACTCAAGCGGACAAGACGATTATGTTCGTGCTCAACCACAACCCGCGCGCCGTGACGGTCGATTTGGGCGTGGTCGAGCGGCGCGATCTGCTGACGGGCGACGTGGTCAGCGGCAGCGTCATAGTGGACGGCTACGGGGTGCACATCCTCAGCTAAGCTGCCAACCGAAACACTTCGCAAGGACGAGGCGTGTCGGTACGTACGTAGAATAGCGTGAAACCCATTTGGGAACGGCGGACGCCATGAATGGCGTCCCTACACAAACACCGTTTTTCTCGTAGGGACGCGGTGCAAACGGAGTTTGCCCTGCGCGTCCGCAAAACCTAGAACTCAGATCAGAAAGTTGCTTCACGTTATTCTACTGAGCTACCGGCGTGCCTCGTCCCTACGGAAACGCCTCTTGTGGGGACTTTAGGCGCAAGAAAGGTGGCTTCGCCTATGCTGTGTCGTGAGGTACGGCATTAGCGATTGAGAAAGTTCGATGAATTCACCGGCAGTAGATCGACCGGCGCGAAAGCGCGTGCGCCTCGATCAGCATCGTCTGATCGTGGTCGCCGTGCTGGTACTTGGGTTGGCACTTCGGCTGTATGGCATCGATTTCGGGTTTCCCTACCTGTACGATCAGGATGAGAAAGACTTTGTCGAACCCGCGCTGGAAATGCTGGAGTCACGCAACCCGAACCCCGGCTATTTCCAGCATCCGGCGTCCACCACGATCTACATGCTTGCGGCGACCTACGCCGCGCTGTTCGGGGTAGGGTACTTCACGGGTGTCTATGACAATCCGCAAGCGTTCGCCGACCAACTGTATCAAGACCCGACTGCTGCCTACCTTGCCGGGCGCGTCGAAATCGCGCTGTTCGGCGCTGCCTCGGTGCTGCTTGTCTACTTGATCGGCAAGCGTGTCCTTAATCCCACCTTTGGACTGCTGGCAGCGTTCGCGGCAGCCGTCGCGCCGCTGCACGTCTGGATTTCACAGCTCATCCGTACCGATGTCATGACCGGGTTCTTCGCGCTGGCGGCGTTCTGGTTCTGCCTCGAAATCGTGGAGAAGCGGCGCTGGCGCGATTACATCCTCGCCGGTGTGCTCACCGCGCTGGCGACGATGACCAAGTATCCGGGCGTCGTCTTCGCGCTGACCATCGTCGCCGCTCACCTGCTGGCGGTGCGTGAGTGGCGCAATCCGCGTGCGCATCTCAAGCTGGTCGGCAGCGGCGTCGCCACGATAGCCGCCGCCTTCATCACATCGCCGTTCCTCTTCCTCGATTTTCAGGAGACGCTGCGCGATGTGGCGTTTGAAGCCCGTCCCGAACATCTCAGCTCGACGGGCGAAGGCTTTTTGCTCAACCTGCTCTGGTACATCCGCCACCCGCTGCTCGACAACTTGACGGTGGTCGGGCTGGCACTCGCTGGCGTCGGGCTGATCGCCTGTCTCCGGTCACGCGACCGGGCGAAAGTCCTCCTCACGGTCTTCCCGGTGACTTTCCTGCTGTTCATCTCGGTGCTGAGTTTGCGACAGGAACGCTGGCCCGTGCCGATCCTGCCGTTCTTCGCGCTGCTTATGGCAGCGGGCTTGGCGTGGGTCTGGACGTGGCTGCGAGCACGCACCGAACCTCGCTACCGGATCGCGCTGGTGGGACTCGTCGCCTTGATCGTCACACTGCCACTGACGCTGACCGCGATGCAGCAGGCGCTGGCGATTGATGGAACGCAGACGCGCACGGTCGCGCGGGAGTGGATGCTCGAAAACATCCCGCCCGGCAGCCGCGTGCTGATGGCGCTGTATGCGCCGCAGCTTCCCGAAGATGTGTACGAATTCTACTATGTCGATCTGGAAGGTGGCGTACAGCAGTTCGACCCTGACGAGGGGCGCGGTGTGACGTACCGTCCGGCAGGCAACAGCGCCTTTCTCGCAGCCACTGATCTGGTCAAAGCGCACGAAATCGAGTACATCGTCACGGGCTGGCTGTATGATCGCTACCTTGCCGAACGCCAACGCTACCCGGAGGAAGTCGCCAATCTGGAACGCTTGGTTGCACTGGGCGATCTGATCTTCGAAGCGACACCGCCGCCGCTGCAGCCGCAGAGCTTCCCGATCCGCATTTATCGCGTACGCTAGCGCGGTTCCGCGCCCTGCCCGAAGATTTAGTCACTCTCATCAAAGGTTTTTGCAAATTCATCGTCCTATTGTTTGGTTAGGATGCCTAACCCGCCTCCTTGAAGTGCGCTGCATCACTTTTTCTGTGGATAACTGCCAATAAATACTCCCCGTTCGTTATTGATCATTTCTTGATCTCCTGAGCGCTTGTAACAAATCACCAATAACGGTTCTGAAAATTCGTCCAATATTCGTATGAGTTCATTGGTGGAGATTCACTACACTGACTCTCGACCTTCTTAACTTCCGCTCGGGGGACATCATGCGACTTGGATTTAAACGCAAACGGGTTTGGAGCCGCATTCTTGCGCTCGCCATCGCCTCACTGGTGTTGGCATTCTTTGGAACGAATAGTGCGCAAGCACAGGACGCCGCCCCGGCATCGGCAGCGGCGGTCGATACCGCATGGGTGTTGCTGACGGGCTTTCTTGTGTTCTTCATGCAAACCGGCTTCGCTATGCTCGAAACCGGCTTGATCCGGCAGACGAGCGCCGTCAATGCGCTGCTCGAAAACTTCATCGACGCGGGGATCACGGCGGTCGCCTTCTGGGCGGTCGGCTTCGGTGTTGCATTCGGCGCGAGCGCGGGTGGGTTCATCGGCACGAGCAACTTTTTCCTCAGTGACGCGATGAGCTTCGCCGACGGCGGCGTGAGCTACGCCCGGTTTGCCGCGTATCCAAATCTCGATGTGCTGACGTTCTTCTTCTTCCAATTCGCATTCGCAGCGACCGCCAGCACGATCACCACCGGCGCGATGGCGGAACGCACCGACTTCGTCGGCGACCTGATCTACAGCGCGATCATGGGCGGCATCAGCTACCCGATCATCGTTCACTGGATCTGGGGCGGCGGCTGGCTGGCGCAGCAGGGCTTCCATGATTTCGCGGGCAGCACCGTTGTTCACACCGTCGGTGGTATCACGGCACTGGTCGGCGCGATCATGCTGGGTCCCCGTGCCTTCCGTTGGAAGAACGGCAAGTGGCAGCCGAATCCGCCGGCGCATAACCTCGGGCTGGCGACGATTGGCACGATGATCCTGTGGTTTGGCTGGTATGGCTTCAATCCCGGTTCGACGCTCGGTCTGGGCAACACGGGGCTGGTCGGCTTGGTGACTTTGAACACCACATTGGGCGCAGCAGGCGGTACACTGGTCTCCATGTTCATCCAGTATTTCCGCACCAAGAAGTGGGATCTCACCTATTCGATGAACGGCGCGCTGGCGGGTTTGGTCGCCGTCACGGCGGGCTGCGCGTTCGTCTCGCCGCCGGCGGCGCTGTTGATCGGTCTGGTGGCAGGCGCGGTGGTGATCTACGCCGCCGAGTTGATCGAACGGTTGCACATTGATGATCCGGTCGGCGCGTTCGCGGTGCATGCGGCGTGCGGTATCTGGGGGACGCTGGCGATTGGTCTGTTCGGTCAGCCCGGTCTGACGTTCGCTCCGGCGGGCGTGGATGTGGCGACGCGCGCCGGTCTGCTGATGGGCGGCGGCATCGACCTGCTGATCGTGCAGCTCATCGGGTCGGGGGCGACTATCGCCTTCACGGCGGTGTTTGCCTTCGTGATGTTCGGCGCGCTCAAGGCGATTGGTCGCCTGCGCGTTAACAAGATCGTGGACGATGTCAACGTTTTCATCGACGACTACGAACATGGCGTGTCCGTGTGGCCCGATGTGCGCGAAGCTGAGGAAGCTCTCGGCATCGATCCGCAGCACAAAGCGGCGGGCGCAAAAGCTGCTGCTATCGGCGACTAAGGCAGCGGGTGTTGATCTGTTTGTCAGCAGGGGCAGTGCGCATGCACCGCCCCTTGTTCTATCCTGAACCACACTCCGGAGTAAGGGAATGGGCATAGAAATGCTCAGCGTGACCCCGGCACTTGCCGGGTTAATCGTGCCGCGAAGACTGCCCAGAGCCATTCAAGCATGGTTACTCGCCGCGCTGGCGGGCATTTTGTTCGTCTGGTTATTAACCTACCTGCCCGCCGTCACCGAGCAGGGACACCTTGAGATCGTTTATCCGTGGGTGCCCGAACTCGGCTTATCGCTCGCGTTCTATCTGGATGGCTTATCCCTCCTGTTCGGGTTGATCATCACCGGGGTGGGCGCGGCGATCTTGATCTACGCGGGCTATTACTTCGAGGATGCGCACGAAGGCAGCCGATTTTATACGCTGATTCTGCCCTTCATGAGCGCGATGCTGGCGCTGGTGCTGGCGGGGAATGTCCTCACGCTGTTCATCGCGTGGGAACTCACGAGCATCCTCTCGTTCTTACTGATCAGCTTTTACCAAGAAAAAGATGGCGCGCGGAATGGCGCGCTGCAAGCCCTGATCATCACCGGGGGCGGTGGCTTGGCGCTGTTGATCGGGCTGCTGCTGCTCGGTACGGCGGCAGGCTCGACGCAGATTGCCGACATTCTCGGCAGCGAAGCGCTGCGCGATCACCCGTACTATGTCGCGTTTACCGTGCTTATCTTGATCGGGTGCTTCAGCAAGAGCGCCCAGTTTCCGTTTCACTTCTGGCTGCCGGGGGCGATGTCCGCGCCGACGCCCGCGAGTGCGTATTTGCACTCCGCGACGATGGTTAAAGCAGGGATTTATCTGCTTCTCCGGCTGTCTCCGGTCTTAAGCGAAACACCGCTCTGGCAAAACGGGCTGCTCGTCGTCGGGCTGACGACGATTGCGCTCGGCGCGTTGTTCGCGCTGCGGCAAAGCGATCTGAAAGCGGCACTGGCGTACTCCACCATTAGCCAGCTTGGGGCGTTCACGGCGCTGCTCGCGCTGCCGCATGGCGAAGGCATGAAGGCGGCGCTCGTCGGCATTATCGCGCACAGCCTGTACAAAGCCGCCCTGTTCCTGATGGTCGGCGCGGTCGATCACCACACGGGCACGCGCGACCTCAATCAACTGGGGGCGCTGCGCAAGACGATGCCCGGTTGGGCGATCATCACGGTGCTCGCGGGGCTGTCGATGGCGGGCTTCCCGCCGCTGCTCGGCTTTGTCGCCAAAGAAACGCTGCTCGAAGCGATGCTCACCGCGCCGCTTGGACTGATTATCGTAGTCTTCAGCGCGGTGCTGACCGTCGGCATGGCACTCGTCCTGATCTGGAAACTCTATTTCGCGAAACCGCCCGCAGCTTCTCCACTGCACACTGACGCACATCTGCATCACCTCCCGCCCGCGCTGATTCTCGGTCCGGCGGGGTTGGTGATCGCGTCGCTGCTGACCGGGGTGCTGGTGGACGCGATTGTCACGCCCGTGATTGCGCCGACGCTCGAAGAAAGTTTCCATCTGGCGTTATTTTCCGGTTTCAACTTCGCCTTCTTCTTGAGCATCGTCGCGTTTCCAAGCGGCGTGATGGTCGCCATCACGCGCCCGCTGTGGATTCGGGAAGTCGCGCCGATTCAGAAATCAACCGGCGCGGCAGTCTATCGCGGCGTGGTCGGCGTCGTGGAACGCACTGGCGATGTGCTGCTGCGCGCACAGGGCGGGAAAATCCGCTACTACCTGATCGTGATCATCGGCGCGATGGTGCTGCTCATGTCCACCGCCGGGCTGACCCATATCACCGGCGTGACGTGGTCATTCCAGTTCAACGGCGGGTCGGACATCTTGAAGACAGCGCTGCTCGTCGTGGCGTTGATCGCGCTGGTCGGCAGCATCATCTACAAACGGCACCTGATCGCCGCGCTGTGTCTCGGTGTGGCAGGCTACAGCGTTGGCGGTGTGTTTTTGCTCGAACCCGCGCCGGATGTGGCAATGGTGCAGTTCCTTGTCGAGACGCTCGGCACGGTTTTGCTGATCGTCATGCTGGCGAAGATCAGCGCGCCCGCCCGCCAGCGCGCGATGGATAACCTGTGGGCAAGCTCGAAAGCCGGGATCGTGCGGGATATTGCGATTTCGGCGGTGGTCGGCGTGGGCGTGACGATCTTCGCGCTGGCAGCGATTATGCACCGACCATCGACGCCGCCGATTACCGAATGGCATATCGCCAACACGCTGCCGCAGTTGGGCTTTCCCGATATTGTCGGCGGGATCGTCACCGACTTTCGCGGCATGGACACAATCATCGAGATCACAGTCTTCGGGATGGCGGGAATCGGCGTGTTCACGCTGCTGACGACGTGGACGGCAGCGCAGCAGTCCAGCGCCGCAGCAAAACCGGGGCTTTCTGCCAATGGCGAACTCCCGGTCAGCGATTTGCCCGAACCCGCACCCGAACCGCCTGTATCCCGCCTTTCGACTCCGCTCACGCGGACGGTGGCGAAAATCGTGCTGCCATTCGCGCTGCTGCTGGCGCTGGCACAGCTTTTGTACGGCGGCGACGGTCCCGGCGACGGCTTCACGGCGGGCGTCACGAGCGGCTTGGGTGTGGCGCTGT
>JACSRG010000841.1 GCA_014879865.1 Anaerolinea sp. | reverse complement strand
GCGTCTGCGCGAACAGGGACTTTACACGGCACGGAGCGGCATCCGCTGGCATTTGATCGAGCCGCGTCCGCATCACTACGACTTCAGCAGCGTGATCCCGATGCTGCGCGCTGCCCGATCAAGCGACATGCAGATCATCTGGGACTTGATGCACTACGGCTATCCCGACGACCTTGACCCGTTCAAACCGGAATTCGTCAGCCGTTTCACGGGGATGGTGCGCGCCTTCGCGCAGGTCTACCGTGAGGAGACGGATCAACCGGCGTTCTTCTGCCCCGTGAACGAGATTTCTTTCTTCTCGTGGGGTGGCGGCGATGTCGGCTACCTGAACCCGTTCGCCACGGGACGCGGCTTTGAACTCAAGGTGCAGCTGGCACGGATGGCAATCCACGCCATCGAGGCGATCTGGGATGTGCTGCCGTCAGCGCGTATCGTCCACGTTGACCCGGTGATCCACATCGCGCATCACCCGGAGCGCCCGGAGGATCAAGCGACCGCCGAGGGACACCGCGTGGCACAGTTTCAGGGATGGGATTTGATCTCCGGGCAGATGTGGGAGCAGATCGGCGGACATCCGCGTTATCTGGACATCATCGGTTTGAATTACTATTCGAATAACCAGTGGTTTCACGGGGGCGGGGGCATCATCGAGCAAGGCAGCCCGCATTTTCGACCGTTTCGGGACATCGCGCGCGAGGTATTCACGCGCTACGGGCGTCCGATGTTCATCGCCGAGACAGGCGCGGAAGATGACATGCGTCCGCTCTGGCTGCGGTACATGGCAGGCGAGGCGCGCGCGCTGATCGCGGAGGGGATTCCGCTCGGAGGGCTGTGCCTGTACCCGATTCTGAATCACCCCGGTTGGGATGATGACCGCCACTGTCATAACGGCATGTGGGATTACTGTGACACGGACGGTGAGCGCGAAATCTGCCAGCCCTACGCCGACGAACTGCGCCGCCAGCAGGCGCTCACCGAACCGTATTTAGTCTCTAACAGCGCTAGCCAAGCACCTGCTTGAGGAAGCGTACTTTCTCCACATCTTGCGCCACACCGCCGCCCTCGTGGTTATTGAAGTCCCACACGACCATGTCTTTGCGTCCGGCGTAGTGATTGTACGCGGCATAGACGGTGCGCGGCGGGCAGATCGTGTCCATCATGCCGACCGAGAACAGCGCCGGGCTGGTGGCACGCGCGGCGAAGTTCACCCCATCGAAGTAGGACAGTGTGTTGAACACCGTCTTCGTATGGTCACGGTGAATTTTCAGGTAGTTGGTGATCTCGGTGTACGGGTAAGTGTCGATCAGATCGACGGCGGCGCGGTAGTGGCACAGGAAGGGCACATCCGGCATGGCGGCGACCACCGATTGATCCAGCCCGGCGGCTGCCAGCGTGATCCCGCCGCCCTGACTGCCCCCGGTCAGGGCGATACGGCTGGCATCGACGGCGTCGTGGGCGCGGGCGGCTTCAATCGCGCGCACCGCGTCGGTGAACACGCGCCGGTAGTAATACGTTTTGGGGTTCAAAATACCACGAGTCATGAAACCGGGATGGTGCGGGCTGCTGCCTTCCGGTTCGGGGTCGGGCGTCGATCCTTCGCACCAAGCGCTGCCCTGCCCGCGCGTATCCATGACCAGATGCGCATAGCCGAGGCTGCTCCACATCAAGTGATCATACACATGCCCGCGACCGCCCCCATAGCCGACGTACCGGACGACACAGGGCAGCGGCGCACGCCGTTCATGGGGGAGCAGCAGCCACCCCTTGATCGGCTGACCGCCGTAGCCATTGAACGTCACGTCGAAGGCGTCGATCACGCTCAACCCGTAATCGACGCGCTCGAAGCGGGCATTTAGCGGGTGCTGGCGCGCTTCCGCCAGCGTATCCGCCCAGAACTGGTCGAAATCGGCGGGTTCGGTGCGCGGTGGCTGATAGCTTTGTAACTGCTCTAGCGGAAAATCAAATAATGGCATAGTAACCTCTGCTTATTGGGTGGTGATGAGTTCAGGGAAAACAAAGCGCGCGATCTCGACGGTTTCTTGATCGCTAACGCGCTCGTGCAGCCAACCGACTAACTGGTACTCACCCGCCGGAAGATCGATCACGTCACGGTAAGTCACGACGAACGGCTCGCCGGGGTCAAGGCGGCGCTGTTTGAACGGGAGCGTGAACAGCGCGTTTTCCCACGGGCGCGGATTCCCCGGCAGCGCCAGCGTGTATGACATTTCGACCGTCAGCGGAGTCATAGTATTGTCGCGGGTGTAAAACGTCACCGACAGCAGTTCTTGACCCTCGGCGGTTTGCGTCTGTTCTACCCCGGTGATACGGAAAGAATACGAAGGACCAACATACAGCAAATCGGGAGCGCCCGCTCCATCGGAATGAAAGCGCTGTCCATCCGTAACGCCGTGTACCCATGCCGACAGCCGGTATTCCCCCTCCGGCGTTGCTGCACTTGGCGCGGCGAAGCTTAGCTTGACGCGCGTGCCCGGTTCGAGATCGACGGCTTGTTCCGGCGCGGTATAGGCGGCGGTGCGCCAAGGCTCAGGATCGCCGTCAGGCGCGAGGATGTACCACACCGCGCCCGTCTGCCGCGCCGATGTCACGTTCTCGACTTCCAGTTCGACCGTCAGCAGCTCGTGCGATGTGCGCGTATACGTGAACGAGGTCAGGCGCAGCGTTTGCGCGGGGAATGTCTCGCCCTGCGGCACGTTCACGCTGACCAGAAGGGGTTCATTACCGGAAGCGCGCGTTCCGCTTTGCAGCAGCGCACCGATCCCTAACATAATCAAGATCAGGTTGATGCCGACAATGATTGAACCGTAGATGAGAGTTCGTCTTTTCATTGCTCGTCGGATGCAGAACTCGGACTCAAGCCCCGGCGTTCATCCCGTCGATGACGCAGCAGAGCGATAGCATACCCCAGCAATAGGATGACGCTGGCGGTGATATAGAATACCTGAGGAGCAATAGGAATCCCAACTTGCACTAACCACGCCACCCCGACGAACTGCGCACCAATTGACAGCGGCGGCGCGTATACCAGATGATCAAGCCAGCGCGCATCGTCCGGGAGGAGCGCGAACGTCAGCGCGAAACCGGGCAGCAGGAAATACAACAGCGGCGCGAAGATGTAAGTGAGCAGCGGTGTCCCCGGCGCGGTGACGCGCAGCGCTCCCGCGATCACCAGCAGCACCGCGAACAACGCATACCAGCGGATCGAGCGCGGGCGTCCCTGCCCCGCCTCATGCAAATCGGTCAGCGCGATGTACCCCACGATGCCAACGCCCAACCCCATCAAGGCGGCAATCGCGGCGGCGTAGACGAAGAAATCGACATCCGCAGCGATCAACAGCGCCAGTGACGCCAGCGCGCTGATCAAGCCCGCGCCTGCCGCAACAATCAGCGGGTGTTCCCGCACGAGGCGAACCGGCGGCGATCCAGCAAATTCACGGTTGCTGGTCAGCACCAGCGCGAAGGCGATCAACGTCCCGACAGCGATCAGGTTTTCGGCGGCGAGGTAGAGGAAATGCGCGTAACTGATGATCCCGACCTCGGCAGCAACCACGCCAAGCGAACCGAGCGCCAAGAGAATCAGGAGCGTATACCGCAGCAGACGCACAATCGCCGCCGATGTCATCGCCGCACCTCGTAGATCAGCACATCGTCGTTGCGGAACACTAGTTCCATGCGCGGGTGAGCGTTCATGACGGCGCGCGAACGGTTGGGATCGGGCACGTCTGGCGTGTGCGTACGAACGATGACGAACCGCACGTCCCGTTCAACCAGCACTGCATCCATCGTGCTCAACCCCATCATGACGGCGGTCGCCTCGGACGACGGCAGCAGCGCATCGGCATTGCTGACGAGGTCAGCAGACAGCGCCGCCATCATCGGTCGATCCAGCAAGTGCGGCAGTTGGAAGCCGAGCAGCGCCCCCATGACGATCACGTCGTCCGGTTCGCTGTAGTCTTCCAGCCAATCGACCGCCTCGACCAGCGATGGCGTGACGATCTCGAAATACTCGGACGCAGCTTCGGCGCGGACAATCGCGCTCACACCGATGCTGATGACCAGCACCGCCGAGACCAGCACACGCGTTAGCGCACTGCTCCACAATGTGATCAACGCCGCCGCGCCAAACGCGACCGGCAGCGTCACGAAGAACAACGCGCGTGTATAGTAGAAACGAATGCCGACCGCCCAACCGAACAGGTAGAGCAGCGTGATCAGCGCGTAGGAGAGAATGAGCGTTTTCTGGGCGCGGTCGGGCAAGCGACTGCGTAAGAACGCGACCATCCCGCCGATGCCGAGCAGCACCGCCATCGGCGTGCTGACGCGCGCCCACGTCTCCCACGTTAGGCGGCTGAGGTCGAAGCGATCCGCGCCTGTGAGCACGGAGACCGCGCCCTGCTCGGTCGCCAAACGGATCGCGCTCAAGCCGATGGGCAGCGCCAAGAAGACCCCAACGACGCCTATCGGCAGCAGTTTGCGCAAGCTGGCAACCGGTTTGCGCATGACCTCGACGACGGCGAACAGCACCAACGTCTGCCCTAACCAGAGCGTTGAGACGTGATGAATGTACGCCACGCCGCCGACAATGATCGCCGCAATGATCAAGTGCCGCCAGTCGGGGCGCTCCCAGTAGTCGAGCCACGCCAGAAATGCCAGCGGCATGAGCGACAGCGCAATCAGATTGGGATACCCCGCCCATGACATCATGTCCACGTAAACGGGCAGCACGGCGATGATGAGCGCCGCGATCACGGCGCAGTCGAGGCGCTTGAACACGCGCCACGCCAGCAAGTACACGCCCGTGACTTCGATCACGCCGAAAAACACGGTGATATGGATCAGGTCAAAGATCGGCGTGCCGCTGAACCCCGACATCAGCGCGTAGACCAACGGTCCCCCCGGCATGAGAGGCCAACTGGTCACGCCGAGCTGATAGTTCGGCGCGGATGTTGGGGCATAGCCGCTGTCGAGAAACAGCTCCCCGTAAAGCAGATGCAGCCCGTAGTCCGGTCCTACCGGGTAGGCGAATTGATAGATCGCCATGCCGCGCAGCAGCACCGCGATGAGCACAATGGGGATCAGCGCGACCCACACGCGGCGTGTCACCAGCGGTGTAGGCGCGCTCTCTACAATAGTATCGGCGATCAAAGGGGATAACCTGACACCGCGAGGACGACGAAGGTGTAAATCAGGACGACCGATAATCCGTCAATCCGATCCATGACCCCGCCGTGACCGGGCATGATGTTCAGCCACGAGATGTACGAGTCTTTCACCCCATACAAGCGCTTGACCCATGACTCCTGTAAATCGCCGATCAAGTCTGCCAGCGGCAGCCCGATGGCGATGATCAGAAACGGCACAGTGAGCAGATTCGCCGCCAACAAGAACGCCACCGACAGGATAATCGCGCACACCCCGCCGATCACCGCCCCTTCGATGGTTTTCCCCGGCGAAATATGCGGCGCGAGTCGATGCCGACCGAACAGCCGTCCGCCAATGTATGAGAACGTATCCATGCCAAATGTGCCGGTCAGCACGAGCAGCCAGATGACCAGCCCTAACGGTGACTCGCGTAGGTCGAGCGAAACGTACGTCAAATGCGCGAGGAACACCGTGCCCAGCGCGCCGATCAAGGCGTCGCGCAGCCGGTGCGGGCGCTCTCCGTTGAGGAAGAACAGGGCGAACAAGACCACCGTCCCAACGCCGACAATCACTGCGTAGACGAGCAGCATACTGTCAACCGATGCGCTGAATAGAAAGCGAATCAGTCCTAGCGCTGCCACGATGACGACTGTGACCAGCGAACTGAGCTGAAGGCGGTGACGGGTGATGATGAAATTGAGTTCGAGCGCCGCCACGAGCATGATGAAGATCACCAGTGCCGAGAATGCCGTGCCACCCAAATACAGCGCGATCAAGACGATGGGCAGCAGCAGCACGCCGGTAAGGATGCGAGTGCCGAGGTTGCGCGTCAGCAAGCGCCCCAGCGAAAGTGGCTTTTGGTCACCTTTGGAGGACGCTTCGGTTGGAGATTTGCTCATTGTGTACCGCCATCGGGTCGTACACCCGGAAGAAGACCGCGCTATTGTACCTAACGTCCTCAAGCGAGACTAGTACTTAAATACAGTGTGACATTGTTCCTATTACAACGTTTCCTTAAGTTTTCAATCGAATAATTGCCATTACATTAGAGCCGTTGATGAAAAACGTAAATCAACAGTGCACGGCAATTGTTTGTAAATTCTATCTATAGGTTTACCGTATCCTAACTCTGCAATCAAACCGGGTAGAACCAGAGGAGAAAGACAGTACCATGACACAACGTCAACTCACCTTGATCCGGCTTGTACTGCTGGTCAGCGTCATTACAGCCATCATCGTGTCACAAGCGCAAGCCGCCCCTGTCGCTGCCGCCAACCCCAATGCCAGCGCAGCCGCCCGTGAAGTTCTCGCCTACATGCAGGGACTCACGAACCGCTCGGACAACCGCGTAGTCAGCGGTCAGTTCGGCAGTTATGGTGACGGAACGACCTACAACACCGCGCTCCAACAGGTGCAGGCGGTGTACAATCTGACCGGACAGTACCCTGCCCTTACCGGGATGGACTGTGCTACACCCGCCGGTATGAATGAAGTGGTCCGCTACATGACCGACATGTGGAACGCCGGGAGTCTCGTCACGCTCTCGTGCCATTTCCGCAATCCGTGGACGGGTCGCTCTGCCAACGACTGGCAAAACACGGATACGCCCGATCAGTGGGATCGGCGCAACGTGCGCGACCTGACGATCCCCGGAAGCCCCGGTTACGACGCGTGGATCGCCATACTGGACAACCTCGCCGCCCATCTCCAAGTTCTGGAGGATCGCGGCGTCGTCGTGATGTGGCGTCCCCTGCACGAACTCAATGGTTCGTGGTTCTGGTGGGGCGCACAGGCTCCCGCTGATTTCACCGCGTTCTGGCGGCACATGTTCGACTACTTCACCAACGTTAAGGGCTTGAACAACTTGCTGTGGGTGTATTCGCCCAATACCAGCATCAGCAACCCGCCCGTCCTCGCAAACTACCCCGGTAACGACGTGGTCGATATGGTCGGCTTGGACGAATACTCCAGCTTGACCGAAAACCCGCTGCAAATCAACGGTGCGGGCGAGTATGATGCGCTCGTCAGCACGGGGAAGCCAATCGGCTTGTTCGAGTTCGGACCGATCCCGGCATCCGGTGCCGGTTGGGATACCACCAATTACGACTGGGGCAACCTGATCCGCGACATCAAGAACCGTTATCCGCGCATCGTGCTGGTGCAGGCGTGGGAATACGTCTGGCAGATGGGTTACAGCCGCTATCGCGGGCAGTCCACTTTCATGAACGACTCGTGGGTCATCACGCGCTCTGAACTGCCACGCTGGAGCAGCGGGACATCATCGACGAGCGTCCCGCCGACAGTGACCTCGGTCGGCGTTCAGCCCACCTCCGTTCCGCCAACGGTCGCGCCGACTAACGTCGCGCCGACTAGCGTCGCGCCGACGACAGTTCCCCCGACCGCAGTACCATCCACACCGCCGACCCTGCCGCCTGCCGGGACACGCGTCACCAATGGGCTGCAAGTGCTGTACAGCTTCGACGAAGGCAGCGGCAGCGTCGTGAATGACCGTTCAGGTTCCACGACGCCGATCAACCTATCGATCACGAATCCCACAAACACCCGTTGGGTGACCGGTGGCGGCTTATTCGTCACGGGCAGCACCAACATCACCAGCGGGAGAGCGCCGACGCGCCTGTTAAATGCCATCATGCAAAGTGATGAAGTCACCGTCGAAGCATGGGTTCGCCCGGCAAACACGGCGCAAACGAACGGCGCGCGCATCATCACGCTGTCGAACGACCTCAGTCGCCGGAACGTTATGCTCGCGCAGTGGGGAACGCAGTACGAGGCGCGTTTGCGCCACAGTAACGGAACGGATGGGAACGGCACTGCCTTTATGTCTCCTGCCAACACCGCCACAACAGGCTTGCAGCACCTCGTCCTCACCCGCGACGCGGCAGGCACAACGCACCTGTACATCAACGGCGTGCTGCAATCGACGCAATCGTTCACGGGGACGCTAGACAACTGGAATACGTCACTGTGGCTAAATATCGCCAATGAACTGACGGGAGATCGGCAGTGGCTCGGCGAAGTGCATCTCGTCGCCGTCTACAGCCGCGCGCTGTCGCCGATGGAGGTAACGCAGAACGTCGCCGCCGGAGTGCACGGCATGACCGTCGGGACGCCACCTGTCCAACCAACGACCGTTCCGCCCACCGCCGTTCCGCCGACTCTGCCGCCCGCACAACCGCCCACCCTCGCGCCGACGCTCGTCCCCACCATCCAACCAACCTCCGTGCCGGGACTCGGTCAGGTTGTCGAGTCGGATAACCCGTCTGTCATACGCTCGGTCGGTTGGAACGTCGTTCCGTCCGCCGGGGCAAGCGCGGGCAGCTACCTGATCAACACGCGTGTCCAAGACACGCTGGATTTCACCTTCACGGGTGTCGGGGTGGAGATCATTCACATTGGCGGCGCGTTCGGGACATTCGTAATCGAAGTGGATGGGAGCAACATGGGCACAGTCAACAGCATCACGGCAGACGGCGAAGCCGCCTACAACCTGCACACACGGATCGACGGCTTGAGCAACGGCACCCATGTCGTCCGCATCCGTCCGCAGAACAGCATCGTGGCGATTGATGCCTTCGTCCCAATCGTGCTCGATGGCGGCGCGGCACTGGCGGAAGCACTGCCCGTCGTCCCCGTTCAGCCGGAAATGCTGCCGATTGAACCGCTGGCGACGCTCCCCCCTGCCCCTGAGGTAATGCCGACGCTCTTACCGACTGACATCCCGACAGATGTGCCGACCGAAGCGCCAACGCTTGAGCCAGCCCTCCCGCCGACAGAAGTTCCACCATCCAACAACCTTGAGGTTCCGGCAACAACCTCGCCGTAAGATTACAACAATGGGCATGGTCGAATACCATGCCCTCCCATCATTCAATTTTGAGGGGCGCACCGTGCTGCGCCCCTTGTCATATCAAGGGAATCAAAAACGGACGCGTAGTACGTCCGTCGTGATGTTTTGGTCTCGTTTGGGAATAGAAAAACGAGAAGGGGGTTGGCAGTGACCTACTCTCCCACAAGGTCACCCTTGCAGTACCATCGGCGCTGGTGAGCTTAAC
>JACSRG010000223.1 GCA_014879865.1 Anaerolinea sp. | reverse complement strand
ACCCCTTCGCCCTGAGGGAGAAGGGGACGGGGGATGAGGGCTACAATGAGTTTGCAGACAGACCCTAGTGATAACGGTCTGCAATCCCCTCACGGCTTGAGGATATATCGGAGCAGTTTGCGCCGCTCGGCAGCATTGCGCGGCGACGGGTTGAACGTCGCGTCGAGCATGGGCAGCACCTCGGCGCGTGCCTGTGCGGTGCGCATGGCGCGCTTCCACAAAAACAGGTTGAAGCCGAAGCGCAGTTTCGACTGCTTGGTCAAGCCGATGATGCTGATCAGATTGGCATTCACTTCGGGACTCATGTCCTTGATGCGTCCCGGCGTATCGGCGGACGTGATCGGGCGTTCGGGCAGCACGCCGATACCGTGTTCCAGCATGTAGGCAAGATCGGTGCGCCACGCCGCCGCGCCGAGAAAGTCCACCATGCGCACCCAACCGATCAGGAAATCCATCTCGTCGCGCGAATGGAAATTCGTGCCGACCTTGAGCATGGCGACTTCCGCTGCCAGCAGGCTTTGATGATGCGCCTCCCACTGCAAAAAGCGCAGCGGTTCGACATCATCGCCCGGCTTAAGCTGGCGCGCGGCATCGAAGAAGTGTTTCCACTGCTGCACGGCATCCCCGAAGATCGACGGCACGATGTACGTGTGCCGATCCCCATGCGCGTACTCGACCGCGCTGCGTTCCGGCGGCGCGGCGATCTCGACCGGCGGGATCATGCCGATCTCGATGGCGGCGATCAGCGGGATGACGCTCAGCGCGTAGTTGGCGTAGCCCCACATGCTGTTCGAGTCGATGTGTCCGGGCGGGGTCGTGCGCAGCGTCAAGCGCCCGGAGCGCCACTGCCACGCCAGTTGGAACACGTAGCCCCAGAAGATGTTCATTTCGTTGTCCGCGCCGAACGCTCCACCCGCGTTCATGGCGTCGATCAGGGCTTTGTAGACGGACAGGCGTCCGCTGTAGAGGAACGGGTCAATGCGCTGCTGGTGGTCGGGCAGGGCTGACCAGTCCGGGTAGAAGTCAAGCTGTGACAGGCGGCTTGCATAGGTGTCAATCATCACGGTGTCCTCCATTCCTCTTATTTTATCCCGTTTTGGGACTCGCGCTGGAGGCATGGAGTTTTGTTGGGACGAGGGGATGCCTCGTCCCATGAAGCTTATTTCGCCTTACGGCGTGACCTCTTCCGCCACGTCGCAGTCAGTGCAGGCGACCGTTTCGACCGGTTCGCCCGCCGCCAGATCAGCCACCCAATCGCTGAAGCGGACATCGCCGACGGTGTAGGTGTAGAACCATGGCGCGGGGATGATGCAGTGGACATCGCCACCCGCCGTGTACGAGGCGAAATTGTCGGCGGCAGCCTCGATGTCGCTCAGGTTTTCTTCCAGCGCCATCGGGTACTCGACCGCGAACCCGCCGAGGCTGATGAAGAACGTCTGTACCTCGTCGCCTGCCGTGTTGTATTCCGCGAACGTCACATCGGGGAATTGGAGCGCCGGTTCGATCCAGAACGTGTTGAACGACAGCGTATCCAGCGTTTCATCGGCGAATCCTTCGAATTCCGGCAGGATGTCGAGCGTGCCCCATGTACCGAACTGGTCGGTCAGGTCGCCGCGATAGCCGCCCGCCGAGTCGCCGAGGACGGCGGCGCGTACGCCATCATAATTGGCGAGGATGTTCGGCGCGTGGAACGATGCGCCGAGCGACCCCGCGCTGCATCCGGTGACGAACACGCTTTCCGGCTCGTCGAAGTTCGCATACGCCCAGTCGAGCGCGGCAGTGGCGTTGACATTGCCCTTGTGATAGACCTCGATGGCGTCGTCGCCTTCGCCATACGCAGCGACATTATCGCCCATGTGCACGTCGGCGGTGCAGTAGGTGATGACTACCATGTCGTAATCCGCGAACGGGTTATCCGGGTTTTCGAGATCGTGAATGCCATACGCGCCGAGTTCGGGGTTATCGTTCGGGTCTTCCGTATCGACCGACTCGTCGAAGGTCGGCGTGCTCAGCCCGCATGTCCCGTCGTTCCAACACGCGCCGCCGCCTTGAAACTCGATCAGCAGGTTATCGCTGCTGCCTTCGCGGACATAAAACGTGTACGGCGTCCCGCGTGAGCAAATCGTCTCTCCGCCGGGGCTGATCGCCGTCCAGCCTTCGCCGAGATCGGCGCGCGCGGGGATGTCCTGCGCCGCCACGCTCCCCCCGACCACCACCAAAATCATCAGTATCGACAACAACATTCGTTTCATGAAACAAGCTCCTCTAGGTAAATGAAACTTCTTCAAACGAAAGATCGGCAAACCGGTCGAACGTTACCACCGGTTTATTAAACCGCGCATTAAAGCGGGCTGTCAAGTCGGATGACAGGTTCGCCCCGGCGACGCAGCGAAAGCGGCGCAAATCCCACGCGCCGACGCCCTCGCCCCAGATCGACGCGCCGCCTTCGGCTTGCGCATCCGCGAAGGCGAGCAGCCCCGCCAGCAGATCAGTATCCAGCAGCGCGATCTGCACATGTTCACGGGCGGCACGTCCCCAGAACGTTTCCGGCGCGCTGTTGACGCTCAACACCAGCGACCCGCCGACCACCAGCGGCGTGATCAGCGCGGGGATGATCGACAAGCGCGTCAGCGGCAGCGCCACCATGAGCCGCTGATTGCCTGTGAACATGTGCTGACGGGCGAAATCCAGCGCGCTTTCCGTCAAAAAAATCTGCGTGAACGTGTACGTTTCGTGGCTGCCTGCGTAGAGATGCAGCGCCTCATCGCCGGAGCTCGCGCGTTCCCGCGTGGAGATGAACGTATTCGGTCGATTGGGGATTTCGTCGGTGAACACCATGTGCTGATCGGATGCTCCGTTCAGCCGCACGATCTGGCGCACACCCGCCGCGCTCAACGCCTCGACCAGCGCGGGATCATCGCGCCGGACAAACGCGGCGGCAGCGGGGTTGATTTTCGCGTGCACGACTTCACCGATCACGTCGTCAGGACGGAGCGGCACGACCGCCGCGCCGATCAACCAGCAGGCAAAGACGAGAATCACGTGATCGGCGCTGTGCTCGACCTGTACCAGCACGCGGCTCGTGCGCCGCACGCCGAGGTCGTCGTACAGAAAGCCCGCCGCTTGATGCACCCTGCCGTTGAACGCCGCAAACGTCCATTCGGCGCGCTGATCCAGCCCGTCATAAGTGATCAGGAAGGGCGCATCCGGCGTGACTGTCGCATGGAGCGAGAGCACCTGCCGGATGTGACTGTACGGGATGGGATCGGGTTTCAACTGTCCGCCGGATCGGGTTAGCGCGGCGGGAGCTGTTTACGCGGCTGCGTTTCCGGTGGTAACTGCTTCTCGTCCTCGCGCTTGAACAGGTTGCTCAAGTCGATGCCATAATAGCGCGCCGCGCCGATGATCAACACCATCGCCGCGCCTTCGTCGAGGTTGCCGACCAGCGGCAGGTTATCCGGGATGAACTCAAGGAAGCCCGCCGTCGGGTTGATCAGGTACAGAACGCCAACCGCGCCTACGCCCAGCACCAGTATGTTCTTCAGGAATTTTCCCATGCGCCACCCCCGCCTTTTATGCCATGTCCAGATATATTGATTGTACGCACAAATGGGGGCTTAGTTGCGGGCGGCGATGTACTGGTTGACTACTTCGCGGACATCGGCGGGTAGGCAGGGCTTAAGGAGGACGCCATCTGCTTGTGAGGCGCGGATGTATTCCGGGTCGCGTACCCGCATTCCGGCGCTCATCAGGAGAATCGGCGTCATCGACAATTCCGGGTCATCTTTGATATGACGGCACAAATCGCCGCCGCTGATGATCGGCATATTGTCGTTCAGGATCACCAGATCAGGCTGGTGAAGCTGCATAAGGCGGATCGTTTCGACACTGCTCATCGATGTAAAGACAGCGTGCTGATCGCGTCGTAGGATTGTTTCTAACAATTGCAGGGATAATGCATCATCATCCACTACAAGCACACGTGCCATAGTCGCACGATCCATGGGTGCTCAATTCGAATGCCTTATTCTATTCTACCTCTGCTCTGAGTTACAGTTTGCTTTAATTGTAGGTAAAGCAATCAACTGTAACCAGACGATAACACTACCCTAACCGCGCACAAACCTCGTCGGTGAACCTCATCGTCGAGACCGCGCCTTCGGGATTTATATCAATGGTATGATACCCGGCTTCCAACGTGCTGCGAATAGCACTTTCGACCCTATCTGCCGCCTCAAACCGCTCCCAGTGATGGCGCAGCAGCAGCGCAATCGACATGATCGCCGCCGTCGGATTGCTGATTCCCTGCCCGGCGATGTCCGGCGCGCAGCCATGCACCGGCTCCGCCAGCGCCGCGCTGCTGCCGAGGCTCAACGATGGCGCTAAGCCCAGACCGCCGCCCCATGCCGCCGCCATATCGGACAGGATGTCACCGTACAGGTTGGGCGTGAGGATCAAGTCGAAGCGCGTCGGGTCTTTGACCATCCAGTACGCCGCCGTATCGACCAGCAGTTCCTCCGTCTTGATCTGCGGGTAGTTCGCGCCGATTTCCAACGCTACCCGGCGGAACAGCCCGTCGGATTGCAGCAGCACGCTCGCCTTATGGACAATCGTCACCTTCTTGCGGTTCGTCTTGACTGCCATCTCGTAGGCTTTACGCGTGACATTCTCGGTCGCTTCCCGCGTGATGACCTTTTCCGAAACGCCCGTCCGTCCTTCGTCCTCGGTGTGTTCATGTCCGATGTACAGGTCTTCGGTCGCTTCGCGCACCACCAGCAGATCGACCCCCGCGCGCGCCGTCGGCACGGGCAAATAGCGCGTGGGTCGCAGAGTCGCATAGGTTTTCAGTTCGCGGCGCAGCCGAACGACAGGGACATAATAGCCTTCGACCGGGTACGACGGTGATGCCGCAGCACCGAACAGCACGGCGCTGCATTCTAGAGCTAACCGAAGCGTATCATCGGGGAGTGGGCTGCCGGTTGCTTCAAAACAATCCCACCCCGCTTCCGCTTTGCGGGTGATCACGTCGGGCGCGACGATCTTGAGTACCCGCACTGCCGCCGGAATAACCTCGTGACCGATGCCGTCGCCCTCGATAACGCACAAATCCAAAATGATAATCTCCCCTCTACCGCGTTCGCGTTGTAGGTACGATCAATAACTTTAATTCGCGTAGAAAGGGCTTTTTCAAGTACAGCAATTCATTTGAATTGTCGCATAGATACGGGGATTTGTCTAATAAGAGTAGGCGTGAAAGGGACGCATCGCCCTCACCCCGTCCAACCGAAGGTCGGATGGGGTGAGGTAAGGTTACCTGCCGGTACGCGTGATAATGAAAAACCTACCCCTGTCAGCACCTTCTACTCCACGCCGAGGCTGTTATCCATGAACGCATCCTGCGCCGAGAACGGTACTTCACCGGGGATGGGCAGCACACGGCGGTAAACCGCGTCCGAGCCGAGTTCCCAGACGTGCGTGTTATCGTGCATGTAGGTCGTCAGGATGTTGAGGACGTTCGTCTGCAAACGCGGATCGATCACCGGGAACACGACTTCGACACGGTTGTGCAGGTTGCGGCGCATCAAGTCGGCGCTGCCGAGGTAAATCCGGCGATCCGGCGGCGCGTTATGGAAATAGAAGACCCGGCTGTGTTCGAGATAACGCCCCACCAGACTGCGCACGCGGATGTTCTCGCTCAGGTTGGGGACGCCGGGGCGCAGGCAGCAAATCCCGCGTACCATCAGCTCAATCTGCACGCCCGCCTGCGATGCTTCGTACAGCTTGCGGATCATCAGGTCTTCTTCAAGCTGGTTCATCTTGAAGATCAACCGGGCTTCTTTGCCCGCCCGCGCGGCGGCGATCTCGTTGTCGATCAGGTCGGCGAGCCCCGGGAGCAGGAAATCCGGCGCGACCAGCAGTCGCTGGTAGGTCGTCGCGGGCGCGTAACCGGTCAGGCGGTTGAACAGGCGCGAAGCATCGTCCGCGATCACCTTGTTGGCGGTGAACATGCCCATATCAGTGTAAATGCGCGCGGTCACCGAGTTGTAGTTGCCCGTGCCGAGATGCACGTAGCGATGTACGCCGTCCGCTTCGCGCCGCACCACCAGCGCGATCTTGGCGTGCGTCTTGACCGGGAGTTCCTCGACGCCGTAGGTGACGTGAATGCCCTTTTCGTCCATCTGCCGCGCCCATTCGAGATTATGCTCTTCGTCAAAGCGCGCCTTCAATTCGACCAGCACCGCCACCTGCTTGTTGTTGTCGCGGGCTTCCATTAATGCCTGCACAATCGGGGAGTTGCGTCCCACGCGGTACAGCGTCGCCTTGATCGCCAGCACATTCGGATCACGGGCGGCTTGCTGGAAGAAGGCTTCGACGGGCGCAAACGAGTCATACGGATGATGTACCAGATAATCGCGCTCGCGGATGGCATCGAAGATGTTGTCCCAATCCAGCAGCCCCGGCGTCTTGGGGACATACGGCGGGTATTTCAACTGCGCGTGATCGATCCCCGTCAGTTGGAACAGGCTCGATCCGCCAAGCGCGCCGTGAACCATATACATATCGCGTTCGGGCACGATGTCGAGATGATTGAGCAGGCGGTTCAACGCGCGCTTGTTCACGTCGTCGGGCACGGCGAGGCGCACGATTTGCCCGAAGCGCCGTTCTTTCAGGCTCTCCTCGATCAACTCGCTCATGTCGGTGTTGCTGTGATCTTCGCGCTCATTCTCGAAGTCGATGTCGGCGTTGCGCGTCACCCGGAAGGGCGTGTATTCGACGACCTTCATGCCGGGGAAGAGCAGATCGAGGTTCTGCGCGATCAGGTCTTCGACCCACACGAAGTGCGTTTGTTCCGTTTTCTCACCGCTGTACTTGCGCACCGCATCGCCGACGTTGATCAGGCGCGGCATGGTGTCGGGGATTTTCACGCGCACGAATTCGTCTTGATCGTCGCCATCGCCTTTACGATGCAGACAGATTGCGAGGTTCATGCTCAGGTTCGAGATGAACGGGAACGGGCGCGCGTGATCGACTGCCAGCGGAGTCAGCACGGGGAAGACTTCTTCAAAGAAATATTCGCGCAGCGCCTGCCGCCATGACGGCGAAAGCTCCGCCACCGTCCCGACGATCACGCCGAACTCGCGCAGCCGTCCGAGCAGATCGCGCATCAGCGACCGCTGGCGGTGCATGATGTCGAGCACGCGCTCACGGATCGTTTGAATCAGCATGGAATACGGCACACCATCCGGGCGGTTTGCCGAAGCGTTGACCAGCAGCTTCTTGTGGATCGTGGCGACCCGCACCATGAAGAATTCATCGGTATTGCTGCTGACAATCGCCAGAAATTTGATGCGCTCTAACAAGGGGATCGACTCGTCGGCAGCTTGTGCCAGCACCCGATCATTGAAGTCAATCCAGCTCAGTTCGCGGTTGATGTAATTCGTGGAATCAAGTTCAGGTGCGTTGTCGAGATTGATGTCAAAGTGCATCACAATAGACCTTCGTATACAGGGATGGATCACATCTTATCCGGTTGTCCGTTATGTGTAAAGAACCCGGCTGATCGCGGTTGTTTAATCGCGATTCGTGCCCGCAAATGCGCGCAAGTGTGCTAAGATCGGCGCTGGAGGATGGACGCATGACCACACTGGCTGCGAATTGGGGCGTTTACGGACACGATTGGGCGGTCGCCCACTTGCAAGAGAGCATTGCGAACGGGCGTATGCGTCACGCCTACCTGTTCGCGGGCGCGGAATCTGTCGGCAAGGAGACGTTAGCCCGCGCGTTGGCGCAGGCACTCTGCTGCCAGCACCCGGAGCATCAGCCGTGCGGTGAGTGTTCGGCATGCAAACGGATCACCAGCGGGAATCACCCCGACGTGCTCTATACGCAGCGCGAAAGCGACACCAGCGCGCTCAAGATCGAGGAACTGCGCTTGATGATGCAGCGGCTTGCGCTCAAGCCGTTCGAGGCGCGCTACCGGATCGCCATCTTCCGCGACTTCGACACCGCGCAGCCCCGCGCGCAGGATGCCCTGCTCAAGACGCTGGAAGAACCCGCGCCGCACGCCATTTTGATCCTCTTGGCGAAATCGCTTGAGCCGATCCTCCCGACGATCACCAGCCGCGCACAGGTGCTGCATCTGCGACCCGCGCCGACTGCCACGATCTACGACACGCTGACGCGCCTCTACAACGTCAGCAGCGACGACGCGACTCTGCTGGCGCATCTCAGCGCCGGGCGCATGGGCTGGGCAGTCGGCGCGCTGAGCGATCCCGATCTGCTGGTCAAGCGGGGGAGCGCGTTCGACCTGCTCGATCAACTGCTGGCGGGCAGCCGCGTCGAACAGTTCAAGCTCTCCGACGATCTCGCCAAGGATAAAGCCGGGCTGCTGACGCTGCTCGAATTGTGGCTGTCGTTCTGGCGGGATGTGACGCTGCTGGTCGAGGGGAGCGGGCTTGACCCGACCAACGTGGATCGCATGGACGCGCTCAAGCGGCTGGCGCGGACGGTCACAGCGGAGGAAGCTGCCGCCGCCCTGACCGCCACGCGCGACACGATCAACACGCTGACCAGCACGACGGCAAACACGCGCCTCGCGCTCGACGTGATGCTGCTCGATTACCCGAAGGTGTAGGCGATAACGCGCATTCCTAACGGCTCGACTGCAACAAAATCAGTGCGACCACCAAGATAATTCCAAAGAATATGGAACCGGCGAGGGCAATTGCCGCTTGACTCTTGGCAGTAATGACCGCCTTTTCAAGTTCCGTGATTTGGAGCTTGAGCTTCTCGATGTCGTTGACGATGTGTTCGTTGGACTCCATAGTTCATGCTCGTGTCAGGCGTACCTCTTCGCGCGCTCGCGCAGCAGTTCGACACAGCCCTCCGGCGGCGTCTCCATGCCGATGTGCACATCCGCTTTGACCGCCGCGCCGTGAAAATCCGACCCGCCCGTCATGATCAGGTTGTACTCTTTCGCCAGCGCGCGCAGCGCCAGCCGCACCGACTCCGAGTTGCTCGGATGTGCCACCTCGACGCCATCCAAGCCCGCCGGGACAAGCCGCTTGACCATGCTCACCGGGTCGCGCAGCAGACCGGGGTGCGCCAGCACGGAGACCCCTTTTGCCATGTGCGTCATCTGGACGGCTTCTTCGGGCGTCAGACGGCGGCGCGCGACATACGCGGGTCCGCCGTTGTGCAGATAGCGATCAAACGCCTCGCGCACGCTTTCGACATAGCCCGCTTCCACCATCGCGCGGGC
>JACSRG010000224.1 GCA_014879865.1 Anaerolinea sp. | reverse complement strand
TGTTCCCGCAGCTCGAAGACCGGGAGCGCCTGCAAATTCTGGCGCTTGTCCCCGGTACGAACGCCAATGAACCGGTGTTGGCGAACAGCGATCCGCTGGTGATCACGGTAGAACGTCCGCCGGTTGTGTCAACCTCCGTCGGAGCGACTACCGTCAGCCCCACCAACGGACTCAACACCCTGCTCGTCAATCTGCCGATCCTCGGCGTCGTGTTCTTCGGCGCGACCAATATCCTGTTGTTTCGTGCCGTGCGTAAAGCGCGCATCCGCCGCTTGATCGAGCGTCCCGACAATCACGAACTCAGCCCGGAATTGATGTCGATCACGGTCTATCGCGGCGGCGTACCGCAGCATTTCACGCTGACGAAGAAAACCGTCACTGTTGGTCGCACATCTGCCAATGACATTAATCTGGGCGAAGACCCCAACATCTCGCGCAAGCACGGCGTGATCATGTGGCGGCGGCGGCAGTGGTACTACAGCAACCGTAAAGGCAGTTTGAGCACGCGCATCAACGGACGGCGTTATCACGGTTACATCTTCTACCGACTCGAACCGATGACCGAACTGCAAGTCGGCAGCGCGACGATGGTCTTCCACTCGAACGCGCAGCAGAACATTTCGGACTTCATCAAAACAGACCTATGAGCGTTGTGAAATTCACCGCCGCGCTGGTGGCGGGCAGTCGAAATTATACCGTCTCGACCGTGAGTTCGCTCACGGTCGGGCAGCTTGCCGACTATCTGGCGGGGCAAGAAACTCGATTGGCGGGGACAACGCTCGAATTGGCACGCTCGGTGACCGTGCAGCAATGCTTGCAGGAGATTAATTTTCAGGCAGGCGACCGGCTGATTGTATTCACCCAGATCACCGAGGAGGCGACACTGCGACCCGGCGAAAAAGTCGTGCGCTTCCGACTCGGCACGACGGAGATCCGCGCGGCGGGCAAGACGGCGCTGTTGATCGGCAAAGCCGACGACAACCAGCGCATCTACCCCGATTTCGATCTTCGCGCCATCCTGACCGAGCCATATCTAGATTACATTTCGCGCCGGTGTGTGCAGCTTACCTTCGATGCGCAGGCTGGCGTCTGGTACGCGGCGAAAGTCGGGCAAACTCGTGTGCTGCTCGATGATCTCGAAATGGCGGCGCAGCCCATCGCGCTCAACGCGAACCATCGACTGCGCTTGTATCGTGCCCATGACCACCCCGCGATCAGTCACCCCATCGCCGAGATTCACCTCAGCGTCGAAGCGTCCGCCGTATCGGGAAGCACAATGCTGCCCGCCGGGACGACTCCGGTGCGCATCCTTGTCGGCGAAGAGCATGAGGCGCAAACCCTGCGCGCCTCGAATACGCTCCCGCTCGGTCAAATCAGCACGAGCCTGATCCAGTATTTCAACCCCACGCCGATTACCGACATGCGGTTGTATCACATGCGCGTGCTGCCGCCCTCGACGCTCGTCGGCGCTCTCCGACCAATCGATTCGTTGTATGCCGCCGTCCGCAAGCGCACTTGATCGTCAGTGGCTACCCGATCAGCACTTTGCAAACGCCCTGAACGATGACTTTGCCAATCGGCAAATCGACCGGATCATTGCAGGTCATCGCCGTATCGCCCATGCGTGCCGCCGGTTTGCCGTTGATGAACACGGTGGTGCTGCCAATGGTGATCTTCCCCTGATTCGTCGGCGGCTTCTGGAAGGGACCACCCTGCGGCATGTGGGGCGGCAGGTTGACCGCGATGCTGTTGACTGTCGCCGCAGGTTTGCCCTCGATCATCACGTTGGTGCTTAAGCCCAGTTGCAGCATACCGTTAAACGGCGAAGGCAGCGGCGTCGGCACCGGACCGCCGGGGGTGGGTATCATATAGATATGCGTATCGAGTGCTACGACCTTGTCGCCCATCTTTGCTGCTGGTTGTCCCATGATAAATACCTGAAATTCGTATAAAGTTTCCGGTCGAACACATACAATTTTACACATAAGTCGAAATGCGGGATATAATTTTTTTGTGATACACTGAAAATCATTCAGTGCCGCAAACATCAATATAGGGTAAGCGGTTCGGGCTACTTCAACAGCGCGGCGTTGTATTTCGCTATCGGCAAGAAGGCGTTCTTTGAGACACATTCATCCACTCGAACTGCTGCAAGCAGCTATGCTCCCCATCCGCGAGTTGATCAAATCTGCGGTGATCGAGGTAGACAATCTCGGAGGCGACCCGACGGACGCCTTACGAGGCTTGCTTGTCACGCGAGATGAAGTCGAAGGGCATCTGCGGCAGTTAGGGATTAGCGAACCGAAACCAAAAGGTCGTCGTCCGATAGCGCTGGACATTCCGCCGAACTCTCCGCTGGCGCGCCTGACCGCCGCATTCGATCTACCACCGCTCGATGTCGCCATTCTGCTCATTGCCCTCGCCCCCGACCTCGACCGCAGCTACGAACGCGTTTATGCGTACTTACAAGATGATGTCTCCCTCCGCTATCCAACGCTCAATTTAGTCGCCAACCTGCTCAGCGCGTACGGCGAACCCCGGTTTGTCGTGTGGGAACGCCTGTCGCCGGATGCGCCGCTGCGCAAAAATCATCTCATCCTCTTGACGAACGACTCCAGCCGACCGAATTCCACGCGCTTGGCACAGCCGCTCAAAGTCGATCAGCGCATCGTCGGCTATTTGCTCGGCAGCAGCGCCGTCGATGAGCGCTTAGCCGGAAGCGTCAAGCTGGTCACCGAGGCGATGGAATCGCCGCTGCCGGAAGCGCAGTTCAAGACCACCTACCAAGCGCTGTCCAACTCGCCCATCGTCTATCTGCATGGGCGTAACGATACCGGGCAGCTTGAGACCACCGCCGCCCTGTGCGCTGCACATAATCTGCCGCTGATCACCCTCGATCTCGACCGCGTCTACAAGGCTGATGCGCCGGGGGATGTGCTGGCGCAGTTGGCAATCCGTGAGGGGCATCTGGCGCACGCCGCCCTGCTGCTGCGCCATTGGGACAGTTGTCTGGATGACCAGCGCCAACCGCCAACCGCCCTATGGGATTTGATCGTCAACTACCCGCTCCCCGTGTTCATCTGGGGTCAGCGCGAATGGGAACCGGCGGATCTGGAACGCCAGCGGCGAATGCTGCGGCTTGAATTCACGATACCGTCGTATGAGTACCGCCGCGATGTCTGGACACGCAAAGCCCGGATGATCGACGCCGAATTGAACGACGCCGAGATCGAGACGCTGGCGAATAAGTTCCGCTTCACCCATTCGCAGATCACGCGCTCCGTCCAAACGGCGGCTGACCTCGCCGCAACACGTGGCGAACACGCCACCCGTGCCGATTTCTACAGCGCGGCACAAACTCATGCCAGCATTCAGCTTGGACACCTCGCCAGTCGCATCACGGCGCGGATGGGGTGGGACGAGTTGATCCTCCCGCCCGACCTGCTCACACAGCTTCACGAAATATGCGACCGGATGTTTTACCAGCATATCGTCAACGACGAATGGGGCTTCGGCACCCGCGCCAGCAGGGGGTTGAGCGCCTTGTTTTCCGGCGACAGCGGTACGGGCAAAACGCTGGCAGCGGAGGTGATCGCGCGCGAATTGGGGCTGCCGCTCTACAAGATCGACCTGTCGGCGGTCGTGAGCAAATACATCGGCGAGACGGAAAAGAACCTGAGTTCGATTTTCAGCGAGGCGCAAACAGGCAGCGCCATCCTGTTCTTCGACGAAGCAGATGCTTTGTTCGGAAAGCGTTCCGAAGTCAAGGACGCGCACGACCGCTATGCGAATATCGAAGTCGCCTACCTGCTCCAGCGCATCGAGTCGTATGACGGCATGGTGATTCTCGCCTCCAACTACCGGCACAACCTTGACGACGCCTTCACCCGGCGGTTGGATTTCATCCTCGAATTCCCGATGCCCGATGCCGACTATCGACGCCGGATTTTCGAGGTTCACTTCCCCCGGTCAGCGCCGCTGTCACCGGAGGTCAATCTCGCCGAGATCGCCGCAAAGTATCGTCTGTCAGGTGGCAACATCCGCAACGTCACGCTGACGGCAGCTTATCTCGCTGCCGCCGATGGTCGCGTCATCACGCCGACCCATATTCGTAACGCCGTGCGCCGCGAGAACCAGAAAATGGGACGTCTCTCCGAAGACTAGGAATCGACGACGATGCTCAACGACCTTGACGCTACCTTTCAATCCCTCCTCACGAAAAACGGGAATTTCGGCTCCGAGATCGAAATCTCGTTTGAGCTGCCTAACCGCGAATGGTCAGGTCGGTTGAGCCGCCCCACGCTCAACCTGTGGTGCTTCGATGTGCGCGAAAACCTCAAGCTGCGCAATTCCGAACGTCAGATTCAGAAGACGGCAAACGGCAGCACAATCACGAAAGCGCCCCGCCGCATCGACCTGAGCTACCTCGTTACCGCGTGGGCGCGCAAAATCGAAGACGAGCACCGGCTGTTCTGGCGCGCGTTGAGCGTGTTGAAGCCGATTCTCCAGCTCAGCCCCGCCCAGTGCGAAGGCGCGCTGCGCTACCAGAGCCTCGACATTCCGATCTATGTCGCGGATATGTCGCTCTGCCCTGTAAATCTCGTCGATTTGTGGGGCGTAATGGACAACCAGATGCACCTAGGGTTTACGCTGCAAGCCACCGTTGAACTTGATACCCTGTTTGTGCAGGAGGTTCCGCTTGTGTTGGAAGCTACTCTGTACACTGGACAAGCCGAGAAACCCTCCACGCAGCAACTCACCAGTTTGGATACCGGCATCAAGATCAAGCCGAAGTCAAAAGATCAGGAGGCGCAGTCAGACCAAGACCAGTAGCACAACCGAATTAGAATATCGCAGAGCGTAGCCGAAGCTTCGAAGGAGTTCAACAAAAATGCCTAATTACCTTTCGCCGGGCGTCTATATGGAAGAAGTCGACCGTGGGACAAAACCCATCGAGTCGGTTGGGACAGCGGTTGCTGCCTTCATTGGTTACACCGAACGTGCCGTTGACACGCGCAACGGGGAATCCGTCTCGCTCCTTGGGAAACCGACCCTCGTCACCAATTGGAGCCAGTATGTGCAGAAATTTGGTGGTTTTATGCAGGGCGCTTATCTGCCCGATTCGGTTTACGGATACTTCGCGAACGGCGGCACGATCTGCTATGTGGTGAGCATCCGCACTGTCGGCACGTCGGACGATCCCGCCATGACTGTGCCCGCAAAGACGCTTGTCCTTGCTGACGGCGAAAAGGGTGTCAAGCTCCTCGAGTTCACCGCGAAACAGGGTGGCGTCGTTGGCAACAACATCGAGGTCGAGGTCAAGCTGTCGCCTGCTGCCCCAGCGGGCGCGCCCGAAGGTGAAGCCGAAGGCGGCAAGAAAGCTGCTCCCGGCGCTGCGGCTCCGTCCGAATTCACCGTGAACGTCAGGGTCAGCGGTCAGGTACGCGAAACATTCCCCGGTCTGACGACCGCAAAAGGCGACAAGAACGTCGTTACGGTTCTGCAAACGCAGTCCAGCTTGATCAGCGCGACACTCGTCGGCAAGTCCGAACTCGCGCCCGCCAGCGGCACGTATGCCCTCGCCGGTGGCGAAGTCAAGACCAAAGCCATCTCCCTCGTCGATTACAAGGGCAGCGTGAGCGAACGTCGTGGTCTCGGCGGTCTGGAAGCCTTCGACGATGTAACGATGATCTGCGCACCCGACCTGATGTCCAGCTATCAGGCAGGCGAAATCGACATGAAGGGCGTGCAAGCCGTCCAGCAGGCGCTCATCGACTACTGCGAACTCGTACGCTACTGCTTTGCCATCCTCGACGCCCCCCCGGCGCTCATGCCGCAGGAAGTCAAGGAATGGCGTATGCAGGTCAACTACGACACGACGCGCGCGGCGCTGTACTACCCGTGGATCGAAGTCGCAGACATGACCGGCGCGAAGGGTCGCACGCGCATGGTGCCGCCGTCGGGACACATGGCGGGCATTTACGCGCGCGTCGATGACACACGCGGCGTCCACAAAGCCCCGGCGAACGAAATCGTCCGCACGTCGCTCGGACTCGAAGTGCAGGTCACGAAGGGCGAGCACGATCTGCTCAACCCCATCGGCGTGAACGTCATCCGTTCGTTCCCCGGTCGCGGTATTCGCGTATGGGGTGCGCGCACGCTCAGCAGTGACGCGTCATGGCGTTACATCAACGTGCGCCGTCTGTTCAGCATGATCGAAGAGAGCATCGAACGCGGCACGCAGTGGGTGGTGTTCGAGCCGAACGATCAATTCCTGTGGGGTCGCGTGCGCCGTGATGTGCGCGCCTTCCTGACGACCATCTGGCGCACCGGCGCGCTGTTCGGCACGACGGCTGAGGAAGCCTTCTATGTCAAGTGCGATGAAGAAACCAATCCGCCGGAACTGCGCGACTTGGGTCAGTTGGTGACGGAGATCGGGATTGCCCCGGTCAAACCGGCAGAATTCGTGATTTTCCGCGTCAGCCAGTGGTCGCCTGAGAGCTAAACCACCACCCTAGAGGAGTAATTCGATGCCACTCGTAACCAAAGATACGCTAACCGGCGATCCGATTGTAAGTTTTAATTTTGAAATCCAGTTCGGCACCTTGACGGGTTACTTCACCGAGGTGAGCGGGCTGGGTTCCGAGCATGAAGTCACCGAGCACAAGATCGTCGGCAGGGGCGGCGATAAAGAAGCCGTCCGCAAGATTCCGGGGCGCTTGAAGTGGGGCGACATCACCCTCAAGCGCGGTGTGACCGCCAATATGGACATCTGGCAGTGGCGCAAGATGATCGAAGACGGCAAGATCGGTGATGCGCGCATCAACGGTTCGATCCTGATGTACGACAACGCCGGCGTCTTGGTCGCGCAGTGGGATGTGGTTGACGCGTGGCCCTCGAAGCTCACGGGACCCTCGCTCAACACCGAGTCGAGCGCCGTCGGCGTTGAAGAACTGACGATTGTTCACGAAGGCATCTCGCGCGTTAAGTAAGCGGCGCACTGAAAAGGGATCACCATGCTACAGACGGAGTTCAGTTTCGTTCTGCCGAAAGGCTACATCGACGATAACGGCGTAGTCCATACCGAAGGGACGATGCGCCTCGCGACGGCGATGGACGAAATCACCCCGCTGCGTGACCCGCGTGTCCGAAACAACGAAGCCTATCTGGTGGTGATCCTGCTCGCGCAGGTCATCACCAGACTTGGCACGCTTCCCCGTGTCACACCCGCGATGATTGAGCGGATGTTTGCGGCGGACATTGCGTATCTACAAGACTTTTACCGGCAGGTCAACGATGCTGGAATGCATTCGGAAACCGCCGTTTGTCCTAACTGCGGGCATGAGTTCGATGTGGAATTTCCGCTGTTGGGGGAATTGTAAGCTACCCCGTCGCCCGCTTGCGCGAGGAGGTAGCGTTTCTATCAATCGGATTGGGCTGGAAGCACGACGAAATCTTGGCACTGACCCATCGTGAACGACAGGCATGGGTGCATGTCGTCAACCAGCTTCATTCTGGGCAAGCGAAGCACACAGGTGGAACGTAATGCCGAGCAGCCAGAAAACAAAAGTGAAGCGCGAAGCGCTGCAAGGCGAGGCGTATCAACGGCTCGTGCAGCAAATCAGCGAACGGGTCTGGCAGTTGTGGATCGTGGAATTACGCAGAGATCAGGAGCGCCGGGGTCGGCGGCGAGGGATGTAAATGCCCAACGAGATGGAGAATGCGTATAACGGCTTTCGATTCCGGGTCGTGATCGAGGGCATGTACAATCTCGTCTTCACCGAGTTTCGACTGCCGACGCTTCAGGTCGATACGGAAAGAATTCAAGAAGGCGGGCAAAACAGCTATATCCACCAACTGCCGGTGCGGGTCAACGTCGGGACAGTGACCCTGCGCCATGGGTTGAGCCGGGATATCAGCCTGCTGAACTGGTACTTGGACATTATGAAGGGCGACCTCGAAAAAGCCTACCGGCAGGTTTCGGTAACGCTGGTCGATTCGACCTCGGTCCCGCTCGTGAGTTGGAATTTCCGCAACGCCTACCCGATCAAATGGAGCGGTCCCAGTCTGAAATCGGACAGCAGCGAGATTGCAATTGAGGAAATTGAATTTGTTTATCACGGTTTTGAAGTCGAAGTCACCCCGCAGCGGAACGGGAACGTGACGGGTTCTCAGAGATAGCGCGGAGACCACACTGTGATCAGGCGTAACCGGCAGTTTCTAACCTTCGGCACACGAATGCGCGATTTCGGACGGACGATCATGCGTCATTACGGTCTGGAATCCAGCGTCACTGCTCGTCGTGCGCCGACGCCGGATTGGCAGGCAGACACAGAGACGCCGCTGATCTGGGACGATGGAAACCTGCCCGCGCCGGAAGAACAGGTTTACGAAGCAGAAACCACACCCGCTGACGAGTCCGCGCCCCAAGTAGGACAGGAACAGCGCGCCGCAGCACGGAAACCAGTCCAGCGCGAACCGGCAGCGCCCGCAGCGCAGCCGAAAAGCAACTCCGGTCTCCCGCCGGGTCTGCTCAAGCTGCTGGAAGCCGACCAGAAGCGTCGGGCAAACGCCGATCAGGTACGTGAACAACGCATCGCCAAGCTCAACGAGAAACTGACGACCGCCGATCCCGAAACCGCCGCTAAGTTACAGCGTCGGCGCGGGAAAATGTCGGTCAGCTATATTAGCACCGCTCCCCTTGCGCAAGGGGAGGAACCAGTCCAGCGCAAGCCGGAAAGCGCATCGCCGCCAGCAACCGAGGATGTCGAAGACGCGATCCTTGTGGATGATCAAGCGCCAGCCGCTTCAGAAGAGTCGTCTCCCGACACAACACCCGTCGATCAGCTTGCGAACGTGACTGACGCACCAACCCCTGTGATGCCAGATCGGGGAGATGGTCAGCCAGACGAATCGATAGCAGCACCTTTTACTCCGTTGGCACAGCTTGAGCGCGTGCCAACCAGTCTCCCTGACTCACCACCTGTGACCAGCGCAGCGATGCAGCGTGACGCGCTTGCGGATACGCCCGTTCCGCCGCCGAGCACGAGTCAGCCGTTAATGCCCGATCCGAGTCAAAACCCCACTGGCACACCTACTTACCCGCTTGGCATACCAACCGCACCGACGGCAGGCGAATCCCCAGTTCTGCCGCGCATGACCGATTCGCTTCAGCCAACGTCCGTGCCAGACACACGCTTACCGGTCACACCGACCGCACCTCCGAGCACGAATCAGCCCGTCGCACAGCGTGAACCGCTGACCGT
>JACSRG010000225.1 GCA_014879865.1 Anaerolinea sp. | reverse complement strand
ACGAGCTTCTGGGGGCAGTTCGGCTGGATGGGCTTGTTCATGCCAGCGTGGGGTTACTGGGCGGTGATCGCGCTGCTCGGCGCGGCGGGGATCGGCGGAATCCTAAAAATCGGACTGAGGACTGAGGGGAAAGGACTGAGTGAAGTAGAAAGTAAAAAGTCAAAAGTTAAAAGTGAGGACAGCCGAGCGCGATCACTTTCAACTTTCAACTTTCAGCTTTCTACTGCTTTTCTCAGTCCTTTACTTCTTCTCTTGACGCTGATCCTTGCCTTTCTGCAATACCTGTATTACAACACCGAATTCGTGCAGTTTCAGGGACGCTACCTGTACACGGGCTTGATCCCGTTCGCGCTGATCATGGCGCTCGGCTTGGACGGTTGGCGCGTGCTGCTGGCACGGTTATTCGGAGATCGCGCGGTGTTCGCGTGGATCGCTCCGCTGGGCACGGCGGCGCTCATCCCGCTCAGCCTGTTTATGATCTGGCGGGTGATCCCGCAGTTAGCGCCCTAACGAAAGGGAACTTATGAAAATCTTGATCGGCACGCGCAACCCCGGCAAACTGCGCGAATACGAGGCGCTCCTCGCCGGGCTTAACCTGACCTTCCTCAGCCTGCGCGATGTGGACGCGGGCGACGACATCCCCGAACCGTATGAGACCTTCGCGGAGAACGCCGAACTCAAGGCGCGCGAATATGCCAAGCGCACGGGCATGGTTACGCTGGCGGATGACAGCGGTTTGGTCGTGGATGCGCTGGGCGGGCGTCCCGGCGTGTACTCGGCGCGTTATGCGCCGGGGACAGACGCGGATCGCTACACCAAGCTGCTCGGCGAACTGACCGGCGTACCGGCTGATCAACGCACGGCGCGCTTTGTCTGCGCGGCGGCGCTGGCATCCGCCGACGGGACGATCCTTGACTTGCAAATCGGCACGGTCGAGGGACAGATTGCGCTCGCGCCGGGGGCAGGCTCGAACGGCTTCGGCTTCGACCCGGTCTTCATCCCCAACGGCTACACGGTGACGCTCAACGCGCTGACGATGGACGAGAAGAACGCGATTGATCACCGGGGGAACGCGCTGCGCCAGTTGATCCCGACGCTGCGGAGAATCGCCTAGACGGTGGACGCCGACAAAAACCTCCTGATCGCCTCCGGCATTTTTCACCCGGAGGCGGGCGGACCTGCCACCTACCTGTATGAACTGCTGCCCGAACTGCTCCGGCGCGGCTGGAATATCCGCGCGCTGGCATTCGGCGACGCACCGCAGGCTGCTGCGGCGTATCCTTACCCGCTGACCCGCATCCCGCGCACGTCGCTGCCCGTGCGCACGCTGACCTATGCGCGGGCGGCGCGTCCGCTCCTCGCGTGGGCGGACGTGGTCTATCTGCACACGCTCGGACTTCCTTTATATGGCGATCACCACGCGCCGCGCATCGTCAAGATCGTCGGCGATCTGGCGTGGGAACGCGCCGTGCGCAAGGGCTGGATCGCGCCGACGACGGACATCGACGCCTTTCAGACAGCACGATCCGGTTTGCAGGCGGATCTCGGCAAGGCGGCGCGAGCGCGGGAAGCGCGGGGCATGGACGGCGTGATCGTGCCGAGCGAATACCTCAAGCGCATGGTGATCGGTTGGGGCGTGGACGAAAAGCGCATCCGCGTGATCTATAACGCGCTCCCGCCGGAAACCGAATCGATCACGCTGACACAGGGCGAAGCGCGGGCGCGGCTCACCCTACCGGACGCGCCGATCTTCCTGACCGTCGGTCGCCTGCTGCCGTGGAAAGGCGTCGATCACCTGATCAGCGCGCTGGTCAACGTGCCGGAAGCGCGTCTGGTCGTGGCGGGCGACGGCGACATCCTCCCCGCACTGCAAGCGCAAGCGGAACGGCTCAAGCTGGCGGATCGCGTCCTGTTTCTGGGGCGCGTCAGCCGGGAGCAGATGCCGCTCTACATGCGCGCCGCCGATTACGTCGTGCTGTATTCCGGCTACGAGGGCTTGTCGCACACGCTGCTGGAAAGTCTGCTCGTCGGGACGCCCGTCATCGCCAGCGACAAGGGCGGCAATCCCGAAGTCGTGACGCACGGGGGCAACGGCTTGCTTGTGCCTTACGTGGACGTGGACGCGCTCACCGAGTCGCTGCGCACGGCGCTCACACCGGGGACGCGGGATCAACTGGCGGCGAATTCGAGCGCCGGCATGGAACGCTTCAACTTCGGGCGCATGGTCGAAGCGACGGATCACGCACTAAAAGCAATTTAACCGCAGAGAACGCAAAGAACGCAGAGGAGAGAACTGGATTCCTTTCTCTGCGCTCTCTGCAACGAATTCCCACGTCCATCCGTAATAGAGCTATACAAGCTGGTTATAGTTGAGGAGCAACCCCCATGCGCGAACGGATGTTTGCTACGTTAGGGATTTGGGCGGCAGTCGCCTTTTCTGTTGGAAAAATAGTGGACAGCCTGCGCTACACGATCTCGACGCCGCTGGAGCAAGTCACGGACGCCCCGTTCCCGCAGTTCAACGTCGAAACGGCGTTTGTCTCCGGCGAGATGCAGGTTGGCGCGTTTATCATCCTGTTATTCATCATCCTGTGCGCGATGATCGCGACGATGGCTATCTGGGACAAAGCGCACAGCGCCGAAGACACCAGCGCCGCCCGCGCCGACGCGCGGGTCGAAATCCGCGAGACGCAGAAGCAGAAGCGGGATCGCGAACTGCGCGTGCGCCGTCTGCTGGCGACAATGGACGAGGACGATCTCGCCGCGCTGGAAGAACAGCACATCGGCGACGATGGCGAGCAGATGAGTGTCGAAGAACTGCTGGCAAAACGCCGAAAATAAACATGGGCGCAACTGTTTGCAAGACAGGCGATTAGCGCATACCATATAGGCGAAAGAGAGTATTTATTTCTTTCTCACTTAGCGGGGGCGCACGTTGAGACTCACACGCTATATTATCTTCTGGCTAGTCCTCCTTGTTCCAGCCGCGTTCGGGTTGATGCAATCCGCGCCGCGTCTAGAAATCACCGGCGTCAATCCCAGTCAACTGCCGACCGTCGTGATCAACGCCAACGTTTACGATACCGTCAACCAACCCATTACTAACCTGACCGCCGCCAACTTCGCGCTGATCGGCGAACTTGCTCCTTTCGGGCAAATCATCAGCGTCGAGAACATCAGCGATCAAAATTTGCCGATTGCGACGGTGCTGGCGATTGACATCAGCACGAGCATGGAAGGCAGACCCTATTTTGAGGCACAAGCCGCCGCGCGGGCGTTCGTCGAAAACATCGGCGCAAACGACCCGGTGGCGATTGTCACCTTCGGCAGCGGCGTCAATGTGCTGCAACCGTACACCACCGACAAAGCCGTGCTCTTGAGCGTGATCGACAACCTGCCATTGGGCGGCGAAACCGCGCTCTATCAGGGCGCGTATGAGGCGGTTCGTCTCGCCGCCGAGTCGCCGGTGCCGCGCCGCGCGGTCATCCTGTTGAGCGATGGCGCGGAGTACGGCGGGCAAAGCACCGTCGGACGGGGTGCGGCATTAGAAGAAGCGATCACACGCGGCGTCCCGGTCTATGCGATTGGCTTGGGCTACGGCGCGGATCGCAGCTACCTGCTCGAACTGTCGTCCGGCACGAACGGTCGGCTGTATGAGTCGCCTGCCCCCGAACAACTGACCGGCATTTACACCGAACTGGCGACCATTTTGCGGTCGCAGTACGTGATCACGGCGAACATCAACGTCCCCGCCGACGGCACGACGTACACGCTCGGCTTGCAGGTCAACACGGATGCCGGATCATCGACCGCCGACGCCGCGCTGCGCACGCCGATCCCCGTGCCGGTCATCGAGCTGACGCTGCCCACCGAGCCGATCAGCGCGCCGACCGACATCACGGCGGCGATCCGCGCGGATGACGCAATCGAAGGCGTGAACTTCAGCGTGGCGGGTACGGAGCAGGGCGCGATGCTCAACGCCGAACCGTATACGTTCACGATCAACCCGCTCGACTACGTGCCGGGGACATACACCCTCGCCGTGAGCGCGCTCGACGCAACCGGCGACGTGGGCACGGCGACCGGCGAAATCATCATTGCGCCGCTGCCGCCGACGCTGGCATTCAACCCCGATCCGGCGGCGCTCGGCACGATCATGGAAGCGCAAACCATCACCATCGAAGCCGGTGGGCAAACGCCCGCGTCCGATTTCAGTGTGCAGTTTGACGCCGATCCCGCCGCGCCGCTCGACGGCACGACCTTCGTCATCGACCCGGCGCAGTTCACCCCCGGCGACCACACGGTGACGATCAGCGCGACGAACGAGAGCGGCATCTTCAGCAGCTTGACCGGAACGTTCACAGTCGGCGCGATTGCTCCGGCGATCACGCTCACGGGGCTGGAAGCCGGTCAGGTGATCGAATTCCCGGTGACGTTCGGCGTGGAAACGGCGGGGCAAGTCCCCGTGCAGACGGTCACGGTCTTCGTCGATGGTTTCCCGCTCCCGGCGAACGATGACGGCACATATACGCTTGATCCGGTGCGCTTCGCCCCCGGCGAACACACCGTGCAGGTCGGCGTTCAACTGCAAAATGGCGTCAACGGTTCGCTGAATGTGCCCGTCACAGTGGCGAACGTGCCGCCGCGCATCCTCGTCACCGGCTTGACGCCCGGCGAAACGCTGGAAGAATCGCGCACGGTCGAGATCACCGCCGAAGGGCAAAGCGTGATCGCCCACCTTGCCGTGTTGATCGACGGCGTCGATGTCGGGCACTTCACGGCAGTTCCGGTCGAAGTCACGCTCGACGTGCTGGCGCTCGGCGCGGGCGATCATGTCATGCGCTTGATCGCCGACGACGCGACGGGGCAGAGCGCGCAGCTCGACGTGCCGTTCGCCGTCTCGTCCGCGCCGATTGCGACCGCCACGCAGATCGCCAACGCGACGGCAACGTCCGTACAGGCGACGCAGTTCATCGAAGCGACCGCTGCCATCGTCCAAGCGACGCGCGACACGCAGGCGACCGCCGTCGTGCTCGAAGCGACCAGCAACGCCGTCGCCACGAGCAACGCGCAAGCCACGCTGGTGATCGAAATGACCACGACGCAAGACGCGGCGATCACGGCGACCGAACAGGCGCAGGCGACCGCCACGCAGATCGCGCTGTTCGAGCAGACGCAGCAGCGCGCCGCCGAGCAAACCTCGACGCAGGCGGCATTCGATCAGCAGGGCACGTCGGTCGCGCGCAGCACGCTAGACGCGGGCGCGACGCAGTTCGCCCTCGCCACGTCCACACAGATCGCGGTCGTGACGCGCGGCGCGGCTGCCACCGGCACCGCCGAGTCAGTCGGCGCGACGGCGACCCAAGCCGCCAATGAAGCGCTTGCCGAAACAGCCGCAGCGATCAGCACGGCGACGGAAGCCGCCAACCAGACGGCGACCGAACAGGCGAATGCGACCGCCACGCAAGATCAGATTCTTGGCGCGACGGCGACCGAAGTCGCCAACCAGACCGCGACCGAACAGGCGAACGTCAGCGCGACTGCCGCCGCCAATGCCAGCGCAACCGCTGAAGGCACGGTCGCGGCGCGGGCGACCGCTGTCGCCGCGCTCAACGTGACGAGTCAGGGCGCGACCCGCTCGGCGCTCGAAACGCGGGCGGCACAGACGCGCCTTGAAGTGCAGGCGACTCAAGATGCGCGCGCCACCCGTGACGCCAACGAGACGGCAGTGATCGGGACAACAACGGCGATAGCGCAGGATTTGCAAACCCGCGACGCCCAATTCGTGCAGACGGCGACTGCCGCCGCGCTGACGCAAGGCGCGCAGACCGTCACGGAAGTCGCACGGCAGGTCACGGCGACGGCGCAGGCACAGCAGACGCTCGACGCGGGCGCGACTGCCACCGCTGCCGCCATCCAGACGGATACCGCGCAGGAAGCGCTCGTCGTGCAGAACGAGACGGCAACGGCGGTGGTCACAGAGATGACCGCGACGGCAGCACAGGCGACTCTCGTCCAGCAGACGCAAGACGCGCGCAGCACGCAGTCAGCGGTGGAAACGCTCGCCGTGCTGCAAACACAGGTCGCGCAGGGGACGCAGGGCGCGAACGCCACCGCCACGCAGATCGCCGGGTCAACGGCGACCGAGTCCGCCGCCGAAACGCAAGCCGCCCAAACGGCGACCGAAGCGGCGCGGCAGGTCGGCGCGACCGAAACGAGCGCGGGCGCGGCGACGCAGCGCGCCAACATCCTTGCGACGGATGCCGCCGCGACGGCGACTTCGGCGCAGGCAACGTCCCAGATGCAGGCGACCGTCGAGACGCGCCTGACCGCGATTGGTCCGACGATGACGCCGATTGAGGGAACAGTTCAGGTGGTGCAAGCGCCGACCGATACGCCGACCCCGCCGCGCGAACCGCCGACGATCACGCCGACGCTCGTCCCGGTGGAAGCGGAAGGTACGCCGATCACGAGCAGCATCATCCCGATCCTGATCATCGTGTTCGTCGTGCTGATCCTGCTGGTGGTCGCCTTCCTGATCATCCGCCGCCGCGCATAACCCGCGCAGCCGCAAGCCTTCAAAAACGGACGCCCGACGACGGCGTCCGTTTTTTTACTGCGCATATGCGCGGGGAATAGTTGATAAGTCTTTGTCCACAAATTAACTGACTCGTGTATCATCTAGGGTATAATGCAGGCAGATTATCATGCTTTCCCGTAGGTTGACATGCTTACCAGTTCTGATTCTGATGCGCTCGACCAGCAGTACGCAACCGATGTATTTCTGAAAGTGCGGCAGGAGATTCACGAGCACTATTCATTTCCCAAAGTGGATTTTCCCGCATGGGTGAGCGCCCGGATCAACTGGCGCGGCGATGAAAAAGTGCTGGACGTGGGCAGTGGTTCCGGGTCGTACTACGATACCTTGACGGCGATCTCGCCGCGCATCACCTACTACGGACTCGACCGTTCCGAGGGGATGCTCACCACGCATAACGCCACCTCACGCCTGATCGTCGGCGATGCGCAGCACCTCCCTTATGCAAATGGGATGTTCGACGTGGTGATGGCGAATCACATGTTGTTCCATGTACCGGACATCGACTTGGCGCTGCGCGAGATCAAGCGCGTGTTGAAGCCGGGCGGCGTGATCGTCACGGCGACCAACAGCGTCCAGACCATGCGTGAATTTCTGGCGTTGTTCAACCGGGGGCTGCTGCTGTTGAGCACGCCGGGGAATATTCACCGCCGCCCGATTCAGCCGGACGCGGTGCGCTTCTCGCTGGAAAGCGGCACACGCCAGCTTGCGCGGCACTTTTTCGCGGTCGTGCGCCACGATCTCCCCGGCGAATTGGTCTTTCCGACTGTCGAACCGGTCATGGCGTATTTCGAGAGCCTGCGCTCAATCCGTGAGCCGCAGTTACCGCGCGGCGTGTTCTGGGAAGACCTGATGCTGATCGTGCGTGAGCAGATCAGCCGCGCGATCAGTCACGCGGGCGAACTGCATGTGGAAAAGCTCAGCGGCGTGCTGATTGCCACCGACAACGGCGACTTCATCCACGATTTCATCACACGGCGCGGCGGCGCAGATGGCGGCGCGTCTTAATCGCCTTTGAAGCCAAACGTCCCGATCAGCGGGACGAACCGCACCGACCCGATGCGCTGCACATCCCAACGGTTGCCCCGCCGCGTGATCACTTCGAGGAACTGCTCTTTCGCATCGCCGACCGGGATCACCAGCCGCCCGCCTTCCGGCTGAAGCTGCGACCGCAGTGTGCCGGGGATCGACGGCGCGGCGGCGGCAACCGTGATCGCGTCGAACGGAGCCATATCCGCTAACCCCTGACTGCCATCGCCGACGTAAATCTCGACGTTCGTACAGCCGAGCCGCTCCAGCACGTCAGATGCCCCCTCCGCCAGTTCCGCGAACCGTTCCAGCGAGTAGATGTGCCGCGCCAGCAGCGAGAGGATCGCCGTCTGGTAGCCCGATCCCGTCCCGACTTCAAGCACGGTTTCGCCCCCGGTCAGCTTGAGCGCCTGTGACATCACGCCGACGATGTACGGCTGCGAGATCGTCTGATCCTGCCCGATAGGGAGCGGCGAGTCGTCGTAAGCGTGGTCGCGGATGTTTTCGGGGACAAATTCGTGGCGGGGGATGACGCGCATGGCGTCGAGTACGCGCGGATCGGTAATGCCGCGCTCCTTCAGTTGTTTCTCGACCATTTCCAGCCGAGCAGCGGTATAATCCATAACGATTTGCCTTTCTATGTTTGATTATACTGCGAAAGGCGGTCAAACTTAGAGCAATCGAATTCAACACTCAGAAAGCATCAAGCATGCGCCTAATCACCTTCAGCTACAATGACCGAACACGCATCGGGGAACTGGTCGGCGACACGATTTACGCGCTGGCATGGGTTGACAGCAACGTGCGCCAGATGATCCGGCGCGGCGTAACCCCCAGCCGCAGCTACGAGCGGTTTGCGCTCAAGGATGTGAAGATCGAAGCCCCGATCAACCCCGGTAAGATCGTCGCCATCGGCAAGAATTACGCCGAACACGCCGCCGAAACCGGCAGCAAGCCGCCTGAATCGCCCGCCATCTTCGCCAAGTTTCCGAGCACGGTCATTGCGACCAACGAGCCGATCACATGGCGCACGTCGATCACCAACGAGGTCGATTACGAAGGCGAACTTGCCGTCGTGATCGGCAAGACGGCGCGCGATGTCAAAGAAGAAGACGCGCTGAATTACGTGTACGGCTACACCATCGCCAACGACGTCAGCGCGCGCGACTTGCAGTTGAAGATCGATATTCAGTGGACGCGCGGCAAAAGCCTTGATACGTTCTGCCCGATTGGTCCCGTGATCGTCACGGCGGACGAAGTCCCCGATCCGCAAAATCTGATGCTTACGACGACGGTCAACGGGGAAGTGCGCCAGCACGCCAGCACCGCCGACATGGTTTTCGGCGTGCGCCATCTGATCGCCTACTGTTCGCGCAGCTTCACGCTTGAACCCGGCGACGTGATCATCACCGGGACGCCGTCGGGCGTGGCGCTCGGCATGAAGCCGCAGGTCTATTTGAAAGATGGGGACGTGGTGTCGATCACCATCGACGGCATCGGGGAACTGACGAATCCGTGCAAGGTGCTGCCGGAGTAAGGGGATTGCCGTGACAGGGGTAGGTTTGTGATTGTTCCTTCCGTAGCGCAACCCCACCCCGAATGCCAAGCAAAGCTTGGCACTTCCCCCGTAATTCGGTGCAACCG
>JACSRG010000226.1 GCA_014879865.1 Anaerolinea sp. | reverse complement strand
GCAAGCACGGGCACGGCATTCCCCACCGGGTTGAAACCCGGTGTCCCCTGCCGCTAATTTCTATGGCGAGATCGGGCGCGCCGGGAAATGGTCGCTTGAGGTCGAAGTCCTTCGGCAGGCGTCCGCGCCGGATGAAACAGACATCCGGCACACGCGCGACACGCATACCCCCATCTGGGTTATGTGCCAACACACAGATCAAGCCGTCAGGATGGACGTAGCCCAGCTTAAGGGCAGCGACGTAAGCATCGAGTAGTTTAGCCACTCGAAATGTCAGTAGAGAATGTTCGAACCCAATCGGACTCTTCGGTACAAGCTCCCCGTCCGTGACTTCGTAGGATTGGTCTTGGCTGCCGAGGCGGATCAAATCCTCTTCGGTGATGCGCGCGGACTGAATTTGCTCGTTCGCGGTCATAGCTGACTCTCCTCATCGTGCTTGCCGCTCAATTATACGCCCGATTTACCCCTCATCGAAGCGCGTGCCGAGCGCGGCAGGCGGATCACTCCTGAGCACACTGCGCATAGATTTTTGCAGCGGGCGCGGCATGACGCTCAACAGCCGCTCAACTGCGCCGCTGCTGACCAGCAGCAGCGTGACGATCATCAGCAGCCATGGCAGCCCGTTGAGCAGCACCAGCGGGATTTGAATATCCGGCGACCGTTGAATCGCCGATGCCAGCGCGCGCAGTCCGGCGAACAGGTACGCGCCGAGCACCACGCGGAACGGATGCCAGCCAGCGAAGATCACGATTGCCAGCGCGATCCAGCCATCGCCGCGCATGACGGGCGGCGTTGACCAGCCCGGCTTGACCGCCAGCGAATACGCCGCGCCAGCCAGCCCGACCAGCGCCCCGCCGAGAATCGTGTAGAAGTAGCGCATCCGGTTGACGTTCGTGCCGCGCGCAAAGGCGGATTCCGGGCGTTCACCGACGGCGCGATGTGCCAACCCCGCGCGCGTGTGGAACAGGATATACCATGTCACGAAAATCAGGATGTAGCTCACGTAGACGAGCGGTTGATGGTTGAAGAAGATTTCCCCGACGACCGGGATGTCTTTCAGCACCGGCAGCGGGACGGAGAGAAGCTGCGGACCGCGTGTGCGGGTGTAATCCTGACCGAGGAACAGCGCCAGATCAGCCGCCAGCAGTGTGAGCACAAAACCGACCGCGACCTGATCCTGCTTCAACTCGATCCCGGCGATGGCGATGATCAGCGCGACCAGCGCGCCCGCAATCATCGCGGCGATCAACCCGGCGATCACGCTCTGGGTGGCGAGGGCGGTCACAAAGCCGACCATCGCCGCCAGCGCCAGCGACCCATCGAGCGAGAGGTTGACCACGCCCGCGCGTTCGGTGATCGTCTCGCCGATTCCGGCGATCACCAGCGGCGTCGCGTTGGCGACGACACTGTTCAGAATGTTGATTAAGCTCTCGTCCATTTACTGCAGCCTCTGAATTTCGACGGTGGTCGTGGTTGGCGTGGGGATGTCGGCGGGTTGAGTCGGGGCGAAGCGCTGGCGCAGCCCGTTGGAAAGCAGGACGAGCAGCACGATGAAGCCTTGCAGCACGCCCGCCAGTGATTGATCCAACTGGAGCGCGATCTTCAACCGGGTGCTGCCGCCGAGAATCACGGCGAAAGCAAAGGCGATGATCGTCGCAAACAGCGGACGCAGCCCGACGAGCAGCACGACCAGCAGCGCGAGAAAGCCGATCCCGCCGGATGCCAGCGGACGCAAATCCGTGTACGTGAACAGCACGCGGTATGACCCGCCGATCCCCGCCAGCATACCACAGGCGATGAACGCCGTCATGGCGCTGCGGGTGGTTGGCACGCCGAGCAGCAGGGCGGATCGGCTGTTCTTGCCGGTCGCTTTCAACTGCAAGCCCCAGCGCGTACCGCGCAGCGCGAACATCACGATGATCAGCGCGACGGCGACGAGGATCAGCGCCAGCAGACTTACGTTGAACTCGCCGGACATGGGCGGCAAGAGCGCGCCTTCGGGGAAGCGCCGCGACGCCTGCGCGCTCGCGCCTTCCGGGGGACTCCAAGGACCCGCGATCAAGTAGATCGAGATGACGTTTGCCAGCGCGTTGAGTGCCACGCCCCCGAAAATCTCATGCACGCCCAAGCGCGTCTTGAGGAAGCCGACGAGCGCCGCCCACAACCCGCCGCCGAGCATCGCCAGCGCGATTTCGACGGCGACCAGCGCGGGCGGGGGCAGTTCCAACCAGAGTGCCGCCCATGACGCGAAAATCGCGCCCATGATCATCTGTCCTTCGACGCCGATGTTCCACAAGCCTGCCGTGAAGGTGATCGTCAAGCCGAGAGAGCACAGCGCCAGCGGAATCCAGAAGTTGACGACACCGGAAATCGCGTTCGAGTTGCGGAATGCGCCTTCCATCACGGCGACGAACACATCTGCCGGGTTGCTGCCGACCGCTACGATTAGCAGCGCGGTGATCAGCAGGGAGGCGACAATCGGCAGCAGCGCAAAGCCGATGGTGAGCGCGGTTCGGTTTTTCATACCGCTATTTCTTTCTCAAAGTTTCCGCCGATCAGCCGCCCCAACTCGTCGATGTTCGTCTGGGTGGCGTCGCGGATCTCGTGGATGCGTCCAGCATAGGCGACGAAAATCCGGTCACTGTAGGTGACGAGCTCGTCAAGGTCGGGCGACGCGAACAGGATTGCCGTGCCGTTCGCGCGGCGGTCGAGAAGCTGCTGCCAGATCCAGCGCGCCGAGTCCACGTCGAGACCGCGCGTCGGCTGTTCGAGCGCCATCAGCACGGGGTTTTCCGGCATGAGCGCCATCAGCAAGCGCTGCTGATTGCCGCCGGAGAGCGTTTCGATCTGGCTTTGCGGCGTGCCGCGCACGTTGTACTGCTTGATCTTCTGCTCGGTGAGCGATTTTGCCCGCGCCCAATCGACCAGCGCGTTCTGCTCGTTCATCAGGGCGATGTGCTCGGTCAGCGTCAGCCCGGCGATCAAGCCTTCTTCGAGGCGACCTGCTGCGCCGAAGGCGATCCCGTGCGCGAGGAAGTCGCGGTAGCTCTGCCCGGTGACGTTCTCTTCGCCGATCATGACGCGCCCGTGCGTCGGTCTGACCAAGCCCACGCACGCCCGCAGGATCATCTCCTGCCCGCTGCCCTCTAAGCCTGCCAAGCCGATCACCTCGCACGAGCGGATGCGCATGGTGAACTCTTCGATGGTGACGCGCTTGCCCTTGAGCGTCACACTTTCAAGCGCGACGGCGGTTTTGGGCGTGGTCAAGCAGATATGCGCGGGCGGCGCGAGTTCCTGCCCGAACATCAGGCTGACCAACTGCTTGGTCGTCGCGGGCATGGTCTGTGTGCCGACCAAGCGCCCGCCGCGCAGCACCACGACTTCATCACACAGCGCGATCACGTCTTCGAGCTTGTGCGAGACGAGCAGCACGCTCATGCCATCGGTCTTTGCCAGCGCGCGCAGGGCATTGAAAAGGATCGCTTTTTGCTCGGCAGAGATGCCCGTCGTCGGTTCGTCCAGAATCAGCGTGCGGACGCCCATCGACAGCAGACGCACGATCTCCAACTGCTGGCGCTGTCCGATGCTCAAATTGGCGATAGGCGTTTCGGGGTCAAGGTCGAAGCCGAAGCGGACGCTGGCGGCTTTCAGACGTTCGCGCCAGCGGCGCGGGGAAAAAACAAAGCCGGTTTTTTGTCCATAAACAAAGTTCTCTAACACGGTGAAAGCGGGGACGTCGAGCGGGTCTTGCTGGAGCATGCCGATTCCGGCGGCGATTGCGCCCTGCGGCGTGTGGTACTGGCTGCGCGTCCCGTTGAGCAGGATGTCGCCGCTGTCGGCAGGCTGGTAGCCGGACAGGATTTTCATGAGGGTGGATTTGCCCGCGCCATTTTCGCCCAGTACGCCGACGATACGCCCGCCCTTGACGGTCAAACTAATGTTATTGTTTGCGTGGACTGCGCCGAAGCGCTTATGTATGCCGCGTACTTCTATATCCATGCAGGGGTCTTTCTAAGGACTAGGACTGAGGCAGAAGATAGGACTGAGAGAAAAGGACTGAGGACTGAGACATTCTGATCTCAGTCCTCCAACCTCAGTCCTCAGTCCTGATGCTTATTATTCGCTTGCGCCGACCATGCCGTCGAGAATCTGCGGCAGATACCACACGTCGAGGATATCGACCAACTGCCCCGCTGCCGCCAGTTCTGTCCCGTCTTGCAGCGCGAGCGGACCGCTCCACAGCGCGAAGCTGTCCGGCACGAACGGATTGGTGTCATATTCGGCAAGGCTGGCGATGAATTCGTCCAACTGCGCCGCCTGTTCTTCGCTCAGCGCCGCGCCCTTGATGAAGCCAATCGCGGAGGTCTCCGGGTTGTTGATGTCCGACCAATCCGGTCCGACCCAGTCCCAGCTCGGCTGCCAAGTGCCGTCAATCACACTCTGAATGATGCTCGTGTAGTTGGGACCCCAATGGAAGTAGGGGACGCCCAAGCAGACTTCCGGCGCTTCGTCGCACGCGCCCGCATAGTCATACGGAACGGCGAAAACAGCTTCGCCCTGTGCCGCGCGCTGACCAGCCACGACAATCGCTTCGGTCGTGTCGATGCCCGACAGGACGACATCCGCGCCGCTGTCGAAGAAGGTGTTGGTTTCTTCGGTCGGGTCGAGGGTCACGCCGGGGATATTGAACCAGAAGCCGATCCATGTGACGGTGAAGGTCAGGTCGTCGGGGTTGCCACCCTGATAGTGTTCATAGCAGTAGCGCGCGCCGAGATACGCCGACGCTGCCAGACGACGGGTTTCGCCGTTGATGAGCGGACCGAGGTAGCCGATGCTGCCCGTCTCGGTGGCGAGACCGGCGGCGCAGCCCGCCATCAACTTGCCCCATTCCATCTGCCCCATCAGGTTGCCGACATTGGCGGGCGCTTCGCCCGTCAGATAGTTGTCACCGGAGATGTTGATGAACGTAATTTCGGGGAACGCTTCGGCGACACCGTCCGTGTCTTCCTCGAAGGCGTCCGACGTGGTGAAAATCACCTGTGCGCCCTGATCGACGAGTTCCGACACCACGTCCATCAACGTCGTTTCGGGGGCATCGGCAGGGTTCAGGCTGGGGAAGAAGACCATCCGCGAACCGGGAATGTGTTCCTGAACGTACAGCCCGGCTTCGTAGTGCGCCTGACTCCACCCGCGATCATTTTCGGGACCGACCAGTACCAAGCCAAAAACAAATTCGTCCTGTGCAAGCGCGGGGGCGACTGTCATTACTACCAGCGCCACAGCTACGATGAAGAAGAGCAGACCTTTTCGGTTCATCGAGAGAGCCTCCAAGTATTAAGAAACCTGCACACAAGTTTATCGGGCGTTCGCACATCGGCAAGTGTAAGATGTACTAAAATCCCGATGCGGTTTCTTTGCCAAACTTCTAAATTCAGTTTGTTTTCGCCAAATCGTGTTATTCTAGAGACAGCAGGGCAGGCTTACCCGCGTGTGGAAAGATTATGACTGAAATCAGCCTAAGAGAGTATCTAGCCAAGCTGGACAACCTCTTGCATGCCAACGCCGCCGACGAGGTGATCCATCACTGCCGGCACATCCTGCAATACTTCCCCAAGAATGTGGACGCATATCGCTACTTGGGGCGAGCGCTGGTTGCGAATGGACGCTGGGACGAGGCGAATGCTGCGCTTCAGCGTGTCCTTAGCGTCGTGCCGGACGATTTCGATGCGCACGTCGGCTTGAGTGAGGCGTTTCAGAACTCCGACAAGCCCGATGACGCGATCTGGCATCTGGAGCGGGCGTTTGAACAGCGCCCCGCCGATAAGGCGCTGCTCGAACATCTGCGCGGGCTGTACCGGCGCTATCGCGGCGTCGAGAATGCCAAAATTCCGCTGACGGCGGTGGCAGTTGCGCGCCAATCCATCAAGAGTCGGAGCTATGTCCAAGCGGCGGATACGCTGCGCAGCGCGTTGAACCGTTCGCCGCTGCGGATTGACCTGCGTCTGCTGCTCGCCGAGGTGCTGTGGCTGAAAGATGCGCGGATCGAGGCGGCGGAACTCGCTATCGACGTGCTGGAAAAACTGCCCGACTGCTTGAACGCCAACCGCATCATGACCGAATTGTGGCTGGCGGAAGGTCGCCCGACCGACGCGCAGCGCTACATCAACCGGATCGAATCGGTTGACCCGTATCTGGCGGTCGAGTTGGTGCGCAAGCAGCCGGTAGACGACAATGCTTTCCGTCTAGATGAACTCGACTACCGCCGGTCTGCACAAAGTGAAGTCGCGGCGGAAAACCCCGATTGGTTGGAGGACATCGAGACGGAATCCTTCCCAAGCTCGACGGCGGCATTCGTGACCGCGCCACCGCCGACCAGCACCGGTTCGTCGAGCGGGACGATGCCTCCGGTCAAGCAGACCGGGGCGCTGATCGACAAAGAAGTTCCCGCCGACAACGAATGGCAGGAATGGGTGAGCGCCATGCTCGAAGGGACGCCCAAGCCTAACGAAAAACCGCCGATGAGTGGTCAGGATTGGCTGAAATCGCAAAGCTCACTGACGGATTCGGCAGTGCTGCACACCTTCGAGGCGAAAAATACCAGCGAACTGGACGAGATCGACGCGCTCTTTGCGACCGGAGACCTCAGCGACGCGACCAGCGGTTTCGACACCGATGATCCGATTGCGTGGCTGCGCAGCGCGGGGATAGAAGTCAACGAAGATGAGGAGCCGCCCCAATCGAGCGCGTCTCTGTTCGATGAGGATGAATTCCGCCCCCCGGAACAGAATGATAACCCGGTCGCATGGATGGATAATTATGGCGGGTCGGATCAATTCGCCGCCGACTTCGGCGATTCCGCCAGCGACCCCGCCGATGATTTCATTACGAACCTTGCGGCTGATCTTGCCGAAGAGTTTCCCGATCCGTTTGAATCGAATCCTAACACCTCCACTGCATCCCCGGTTCAAAACCTGTTCGCCGACGAACCGAGTTTCGACGATTGGATGAATGTGCCTGAAACGCCAATCGCTGCGCCGACTGAACCCGACTGGCAGATTGACATGGATGAATTTGACGATCTAAGCTCCCCCGAACAGCCCAAGCTCGAAGTCTCGCCCGAATTCCCGGAGGATGAACCGGAACAGCCGCTCGGCGTGCCGGGACCAAAACGCGGACTGACTTCGATGCTCGGCGAGGCGACGTTCGACTGGAACACGGCGACGGATGCTCAGCCCGAAGACGAATGGCTGGCGCAGTTTGACGACAAGAAGATCACGGCGTCGGTCACTACGACCAACCCCGATTGGCTTTCAGCGCTAAATGATGACTCGGTTGACACGGGGGAGATGCTCGATATGCCCGACATGGACGATCTGACATGGCTGTCTAATGAAGTGCCGCAGAGCGGTGGTGCGTCGGACACGGGAGATAGTCAAGCGAGTGGATCCGGCGGCAATGCCGGCGATGATTTCGGATGGATGAGCGACTTTGATGAGATGGCGGCGTCCGAGGATCTGCCGATCCGCAGTTCGGATGTACCCGACTGGTTGAGCGAACTCGAACCGAAAGACGAGCCGGCGGATGACGAACTGTCAGCCTCCGACGCGGATGCAGACGAAGAATTCGCATGGTTGGAAGACGCGGATGCGCTCGACAGCGAGGACGACGCCGAAGCGCTGCCCGCCGAAGATGTCCCCGATTGGATGTCCGAACTTGCGCCCGGTGAGCAGCCGCTGTCGTCGGTCGAAAAAGAGGTCGCGGATCTCGATTGGATGAGCGCCCTCGATCAGACTGGTGCTTCAGCCGACGACGAAGATGAGTTCGCGCCGCTGAGCGACAATGCATTGGACAGCGCGCCCATCAGCGACATCCCCGATTGGCTCAGCGAGCTTGAGCCGAAAGCCGAGACGCCCGCCATGGAAGCACTGAGCGGCGATGCCGTCAATGTTTCCAGCAGTGCCGCTGCGACTGCACCCGCAGACGACGAATTCGCATGGATGGACGAGATCGATTTAGAGGAAGAAGCAGCCGAAACCAGCCCCGATCTCGCCGACACGATCAGCCTCGCGCCGGACTGGGTGAGCGAACTTCAAGCCGCAGCACCCGTCGAAATTGGCGCGTTGGAGAGCGGTGAGACGGAGATCGAAGATGAATTCGCGTGGATGGATGAAGCTGCCGAAGAAGAAGCGGCTGCGCCGGTCGGCGACATCCCCGATTGGCTGACCGAACTTGCTCCAACTACGCCGGCTGAACCCGAATTCGAGGCTGCTGCATCCTCGGATGAATTCGCGTGGATGGACGAAATCACCGCCGAAGAAACGGACGGCGCGCTGGTCGATGCCGCAGCGGTGAACGCCGGTGAGGATGATCTCGAATGGTTGAGCACCGACATGCTGGACGACGAGGAAGCCGCGCCCGATACTGCTGCTGGCGACGAGCAGGTCGATTGGATCAGCGCGCTTGATGAAGCCGGTACCATCGAAGCCGCTTCGCTCGAACCCGCATCAGTCGAAGCTGTTTCGGAAGAAGCTGCCGCTGCTGCCGAAATCGTCGCCGAACTCTCCGAGGAAGAGCCTAGCCCGGCGGAAACTCCAGCAGAAGAATTCGCGTGGACGGAAGACGAGGAAGCCGAATTTATCCCCGCCGCGCCGGAAAGTGCCGCCGTGAGCGAGCGAATCGTCGATGAAGTGCTGCCGCCGGATACCGAGCCATGGACGCCGCCCGAAGATGAAGAAGCACCACTCACGTGGGAAACGGACGCGGAATTGGTGTCGGAATTCGCTTCTGGCGAAGCCGCCGACGTTGATGTTATAAATGAGTCATTTGAGACACCGGCAGAAAATGCACCCGATTGGTTAAACGCGATGGTTCCGGGCTTGGATGTCGATTACACGCCCGTCGAAGAGGAAGTTACCGAAGCGGAAACTCCAGAGCCTTCCTCAACCCGCGAATTCCAGTGGTTGACGAAGGTGGTCGAAGAGGAAAGCAGTCCCGCGCCATCCACGACGTACCGCTTCTCGAAAGCGCCCCAGTGGTTACAAGGGCTGTTCCCGCCTCCCGAACCCGCCGCGTCACAGCCGGATACTGATCTCCCCGACTGGGCGTCCGACGACGACGATTTGCCGGAATGGCTGCGTAAATAAGAGGTGGTTGCAATGGACAACATGCCAGATTTTGACAAGATGACTCCTGAGGAGATCAATACGTGGCTAGAGTCGCTGGCGAAACGTCAAGGTGCTACTGAAGGCTTCACAACAGCAGCCGATATGCAGGTCGCCGAGATCGACCCGAACTCGGTCACGATTGACGAGCCGGG
>JACSRG010000227.1 GCA_014879865.1 Anaerolinea sp. | reverse complement strand
ACGGCGGGCAGCATTGGCGCGTCAGTGGCGATGACGCTGGATGATGCGATCAACAAGACGATGACGATGGCGGAGGCAGTCTGGTCGCTCAAGCCGGACGCGCTGGTGATCTGTCACGGCGGTCCGTTCGATGAGCCGGACAACGTCGCCGCTGCCTTGCAGCGAATGCCGAAGATCGCCGGGTTCTACGGCGCATCGAGTGCGGAACGTCTGCCCACTGAGCGCGCGATCCGGTCGCAGGTGGCGGCGTTTAAGGCGATCCGCCGCTGATCGACTCTTGCATCACGCGCCAAAAACCAGTTTAATGTTATAACTGTTGAAATAACGAGGACAGTTATGGCGCGAATTTCGGTGCTGATGCCGACTTATGATCAAGAGGCGTTTATCGCCCGCGCGCTTGACAGCTTGCTGGCGCAGACGTTCACCGATTGGGAACTCATCCTGATCGACGATGGATCGCCGGGGGATGTGACGTATGCCATCCGCCGCTTCTCCGGCGATCCACGCATCCGCTACCGCCGCCTCGACGCCAACGGCGGCGTCGGGCTCGCACTCAACACCGCACTCGACGCCTCAACGGGCGAGTTCATCGCTTATTTGCCCTCCGACGATGTGTACCACGCCGCGCATCTTGGCAGCTTGGTCGAGGTATTGGATGCCAACCCCGACGCCGTTCTTGCGTTCTCCGGCGTGCGCTATCGCTACAACAAGACGGCTCTAGGGCAAATCGAGGGGAATCCGTTACAGCCCGTGCAAGTGCTGCATCGCCGCATGGCAGACCGCTGGGTCGAGCGTGAACTCCTCGTCTCGGATGACTGGAATGCGCTCTACTGGGACAAACTGGCGGGGCACGGTCGTTTCGCCCCGACCGGGCAGGTGACCAGTGAATGGGTCTGGCACGGGCGGCAGATGCACCGCTTGATCCGCGAACCGGAGGGCGGAATCAATGCCTTCCGCAGCCACTTTCAGATTCAGCACCCGCTGCGCTTTAAAAGCACGGTCGGCAATCGAATCGACGAGGTGGAACATTACCGCCGCTTCCGCGAACGCTCCGATACCCCGACCGCGCCGGATGGCTTGAAGATTCTGCTCGTCGGCGAGTTGGCGTATAACCCGGAACGCGTGCTCGCGCTGGAGGAGCGCGGACACAAGCTCTACGGACTCTGGATGCCCGAACCCCACTGGTATAACACGGTCGGACCGCTGCCGTTCGGTCACGTCGAAGACATCCCCTACGCGAATTGGCGTGAGACGGTCAAGGCGATCCAGCCGGATGTGATCTACGCGCAGTTGAACTGGCAAGCCGTCCCATTTGCGCACGAAGTTTTGATGGCAAACACGGGGATTCCGTTCGTCTGGCACTTCAAGGAGTCGCCGTTCATCTGCATGGATCGCGGTACGTGGGGTCAGTTGATCGACCTGTATACCCGCTCGGATGGGCAGATTTACATCTCGCCGGAGATGCGCGATTGGTTTGCCGGCTTTTTACCCGACATGGCACAGGAGAACGTACTGGTCATGGATGCCGACCTGCCCAAGCGTGAATGGCTCACCGACGAGCAGTCGCCGCGCCTTTCAGAACAGGACGGCGAGATTCATACCGTCGTGCCGGGGCGTCCCATCGGGCTGCATTCACATGTGGTCGAAGAACTAGCGAAGGCGCGCATCCACCTGCATTTTTATGGCGATTACACGCAGGGACAGTGGAAGGAGTGGATCGACCGCACGCTGACCGCTGCGCCGGGCTATTTGCACTTGCATCCCCATGTCGATCAAGGCGTGTGGGTGCGTGAGTTCTCGCAGTACGACGCCGGATGGCTGCATTTCTTCGAGAGCAAGAACGGTGGCGAGATCCGGCGGGCGGATTGGGATGACCTCAATTACCCGGCACGCCTCTCGACGCTGGCGATGGCAGGGCTGCCGATGCTCCAGCGCGATAACTGCGGGCATATCGTGGCAACACAAACGCTGGTCGAGTCGGTCGGGACGGGCGTCTTCTTCAAGACGATCCCGGAACTGGGAGAGAAACTCTATGACTCAGCCGAGCTAGATGCGGTGCGCACGACAACATGGGCGGCGCGCAAATTGTTCACTTTTGACTTCTACGCCGAGAGCCTTGCTTGTTTCTTTCGCACAATAGTTGGCTAAGCAAGATGTTTCGAGTTACGTTTATCCGCGTCGTATGTGATGAGATGCACTAACCGATTTAGAGGAGGGGAAGTAGTATTCACAGTGGAATAGCAATGTTCCACCCACCGATAAACATTGTCCGCGAGGACATTGCGTCTGCATGTTAAACACAACGAAAGGTTGAAGTCCACGATGGCACTGGCATATAACGATACGCTGACTTCGCTGCAATTCCCCGATTATATCCGTCACAAGAAGCTCCGCCAATGGATTGCGGAGATGGTCACATTGTGCAAGCCGGATTCGGTCTTCTGGTGCGATGGTTCGCAAGAAGAATACGACGGGTTGTGCGAGGAATTGGTGGAGAAGGGCACGTTCATTCGCCTGAACCCTGAACTTCGTCCCAACAGCTTCCTCTGCCGCTCTGACCCCGCGGATGTTGCCCGCGTTGAAGATCGCACGTTCATTTGCAGCCTCAGCCGCAAAGAAGCCGGTCCGACCAACAATTGGGTCAACCCGCGCGAAATGCACAAAACACTCAGCACCTTGTTCGACGGCTGCATGAAGGGGCGTACGATGTATATCATCCCCTTCAGCATGGGGCCGCTCGGTTCGCACATCAGCTATGTTGGCGTCGAACTTTCCGACTCGGCGTATGTTGCCGTCAACATGCGCATCATGACCCGCATGGGGCGCGCCGTTTATGACGTGCTCGGCGAAGATGGTCAATTCGTGCCGTGCGTCCACTCGGTCGGGCAGCCGCTCGAACCCGGTCAGCAGGATGTGACATGGCCCTGCAACCACGAAAACAAGTATATCGTCCACTTCCCCGAAGAACGCTCGATCTGGTCGTATGGCAGCGGTTACGGTGGTAACGCGCTCCTCGGCAAGAAGTGCTTCGCGCTGCGCATCGCTTCGAACATCGCCCGTGATGAAGGCTGGCTCGCCGAACACATGGCGCTGGTCGGCGTGGAAGAACCGAGCGGTGAAAAGACCTATGTCGGGGCGGCGTTCCCCAGTGCGTGCGGCAAGACGAACTTCGCTATGCTCGTGCCGCCGAAGGCTTTCCAAGAGGAAGGCTGGAAGGTGACGACGGTCGGCGACGATATCGCATGGATCAAGCTCGGCAAAGATGGTCAACTGTACGCCATCAATCCCGAAAACGGCTTCTTCGGCGTTGCGCCGGGGACGAACTACAAGACCAACCCGAACGCGATGGACACCATCCGCGCGAACACGATCTTCACCAACGTGGCGCTGACGCCTGAAGGCGATGTGTGGTGGGAAGGTATGACCGACGAACCCCCGGCGGAACTGATCGACTGGCACGGTAACCCGTGGACGCCGGAGAGCAAAGAGAAGGCAGCGCATCCGAATTCGCGCTTCACCGTTCCCGCGTCGCAGTGTCCGACGATTGACCCCGCGTGGGAAGACCCGAACGGCGTGCCGATCAAGGCGTTCATCTTCGGTGGACGGCGCAGCACGGTCAATCCGCTGGTATTCCAAGCGTTCAACTGGACGTATGGCGTCTACTTCGCCGCGACGATGGGGTCGGAAATGACTGCCGCCGCCGCCGGGAAGATCGGCGAGGTACGCCGTGATCCGTTCGCGATGCTGCCATTCGCGGGCTACCACATGGCGAGCTACTTCAATCACTGGCTGCGCTTCGGGCGCACCATCCCGAACCCGCCGCGCATCTTCCTCGTCAACTGGTTCCGCAAGGATGAAAACGGCAAGTTCCTGTGGCCCGGCTACGGCGAAAACATGCGCGTCCTCAAGTGGATTGTCGAGCGCGCACGTACCCGCGCCGCCGGTGTCGAAATGCACTTGGGGCGCGTGCCGGAATACGATCACCTCGACTGGCGTGGGCTGGAAGGCTACACGAAGGAGCAGTTCGACAAGGTGATGTCCGTCGATAAGGAAGCATGGAAGAACGAAATCCTGTCGCACGAGGAACTGTTCATCAAGCTGTATGATCGCCTGCCGAAGGAACTAATCGCTGTGCGTGAACTGCTGCTTTCCGCGCTGTGGAGCGCGCCGAAGTGGCTGGATCGCTACGAATAAGCGATCCGCAGCTCGAAACGTATAGATCAGACGATGACCGGGAGCATATCCCGGTCATTTGATTCCGGTGCGGATCAAAGCGGGAGGTCGTTTTCGCTCCGCTTGCCGAGGAAGTGCGCGGCAATCAGCGCGACCAGCGCTAAGCCGATCAGGATCAAACCCGTCCAGATCGCGGCGTTGATGTCGCGCTCGATCACGTTGTAAATCAGCAGCGGCATAGTCTGCGTGCGCCCTTGCAAACTGCCCGCAAACAAAATCGTTGCGCCGAACTCGCCGAGCGCTCGCGCCCACGACAGCGCGATCCCCGCGCCGAGTGCACGGCTGGTCAGCGGCAGGGTGATCTTCAAGAACAGCCCTGCCTCACTTGCGCCATCCACGCGGGCGGCGTCTTCGAGCTCACGCGGCACGCCCGCAAAACCGACCTGTGCCGCCCGGATGAAGAAGGGCGCGGCGACAAACGTCTGCGCCATGACGACCGCGAAGGTCGTGAACGGTAAACTGATCCCGATGGCGCTCAACCCCGCGCCGAACAGCCCGCGTCGCCCGAAGGCGATCAGCAGCGCCAACCCGGCGACGGCGGGCGGCAGCACGATGGGCAGTTCGACGAGGGTGCTGATCAAGCCCTTGAACGGAAAACGACGACGCACGAGTACATAGGCGAGGGGTGTTCCGAAAGACAGCGTGAGCAGCACCGTCGCCGTCGTGGTGATGAAGCTCAACCAGATGGCATCCGGGATGCCCGAACCCGGCGCTTCTCCCCAAGCCTGCGTTTGAATCGCCCGCAGGATGAGCGCGAAGATCGGGAGTGTCAAGAACAACAGCATGAGCGTGGCGGCAAGCGTTGTCAACCATTTGAGCGGCGCTAGCCGGGACATGAATGGACGTTGTTTTGTAGACTTCAGCATTTCCTCCGTGTGCCGTTCATACAATGTATGGCGTGCTTGCGCCCGTCTTGGACATCCCGTCCGGGTCGAGCGGTACGTTGATACATGCGGGTTGTAAGCTGGCGAAGGCACGCTCTAACGCCGGCTTGATCTCGTCCGGTGTTTCGACATGTTCGCCGTAGCCGCCGAGAGCGATCACAACTTGATTGTAGCGAGTCGGCGCAAGCGAAGTGGCGACCGCGCGATCTGCGCCGACCATGTTCTTTTGCGGCGTGCGGATTTGCCCCCAACCTGCATCATTGCCCACGATGCTCACCACCGGTAAATCGAAGCGAATCGCCGTATCGAACTCGAAGCCATTCAAGCCGAATGAGCCGTCGCCGTTGATGATCAACACGCGCTTGTCGGGGAACAGATGTTTGGCGGCAATCGCAAACGGCACGCCGACGCCCAGCGTCCCCAACGGACCCGGATCGAGCCACTGACCGGGCTGCGTCAGGTCGATGACTTTGGCGCACGCCGAGACGATGTCGCCGCCGTCGCCGATCACGATGGTGTTGTCATCGACGAGGCGGTTGACTTCCGCCGCGAAACGGAAGTGATTCACCGGCAGCGAGTTGATGGACTGCCAGCCGCGCAGTTCGTCATCTTTGCGCTCTTCCTTTGCGCGCAGTGTGCTCATCCACGCGTCATAACGCACGCCCTGTAAGCCTTCCGCCAGTGCTTCGAGGACGAGGCGCGCATCCGCGCACAGCGCAACATCCGCCGGGCGATTGTGATTCAGTTCCGCTGGATCGTTCTCGATCTGGATCAGTTTGGCATTCGCGTTGAATTCTTGCCCGTACTTCAGCCGGAAGTCGAGCGGCGTGCCGATCAGCAGGATCACATCGGCGTCGCGCGTTGCCGCCGACCGCACCGCTTTCAAGCAGTTGGGGTGGCTCATGGGCAGCGTACCGCGTCCTGCGCCGTTGGTGAATACGGGGATGCCCGTTTGTTCCGCGAGTTCACGCAGGGCGGCATGACCGCTGTCCCAGTAGACCTGCGTTCCGGCGATCAACACCGGGCGCTCGGCGGCGCGCAGCAGATCGAAAATGCGCTGCATCGCGCCGACTTCGGGCTGTACCGGCTCGATCACCATGCGGTCGGGCATCGGCATGGCGTCCACCGCGTTGAACAGCACGTCGAACGGGACTTCGATGAAGACGGGACCCGGTCTGCCGCTGAGCGCTGTGCGGAACGCCTCGAACATGCGCGCGGGGATGTCTTCCGTCCGCTCGATGGTGAAGCTCGCCTTCGTGAAGGTCTTGAACATGTCGGTCTGCGGCATTTCTTGCAGCGCGCCCATGCCTTTTGTCTTCAGCGGGGCAGCGCCGCCGATCAGGATCATCGGGCTGCGCGCTTGATAAGCATTGGCGACGCCCGTGACGGCATCAGTCACGCCGGGACCTGCCGTCACGACCGCCACGCCGATATTGCGCGTCAGCCGGGCGTGGGCGTCGGCGGCGTGGGCGGCAGCTTGCTCGTGCCGGAAGTCGATGATGTCCAAATCATTGTTTAGGCAGCCCTCGTAGATCGGCGCGATGTGCCCGCCGCACAGGGTGTAGATCGTGGTTACGCCTTGCACTTTGAGCGCTCGCGCGATTAATTCGCCACCGTGTAAAAAGTCCATGTAACAAATGATCCTTTCTCGAACAAATATTCATTCTTTGCGCCCAATTATAGCGTGTGAAGGGAGCATCCTGAAAAATTCGCGCCGAGGCATTTCACATATCCTTAACGATTGACCAACTGGCTACCTAAGAAGATACTCCGACACGTCTATTCCATTACAATGTGCCTAACTCTATAATGTGAAGTATGACATTAATTAATTCTGTAATCTAACTCTAATCTAGCGAGTGCTTATTTTAATTCGGCGTCTTGTAATGAAGGTGATGGGATGGGACGAATCGGGTTAATCAGCGAGCACGCATCCCCGCTGGCGGCTTTAGGCGGGGTGGACAGCGGCGGACAAAACGTGTACGTCGATGAACTCGCGCGTCATCTGGGATCAATGGGCTGCGAGGTCGATGTTTTTACGCGCTGGGACGACCCGCGCCAGCCGCACATCGTGACGCTTGAACCAAACGTCCGTGTGATCCACATCAAAGCGGGGGCAGTCGCACCGCTGCGCAAAGAGGATATGCTCGGCGTGATGGGCGAGTTCACCGCCGACGTGCTGCGCTTCATGCGTTCCGAGGGCTATCCCTACACACTGCTGCATGCCAATTTCTGGATGTCGGCGCTGGTCGCTGCGGACATCAAGCGGCGGATCGGTTTGCCGTTCGTTGTCACATATCACGCGCTCGGCAAAGTTCGCGTTCAGCATCAGGGCAGCGCCGACCAATTCCCGAAGGCGCGCATCGACATCGAAACGCGCACGATGCGTGAAGCGGATGGCATCATCGCCGAATGTCCGCAAGACTTCGATGATCTGGTCACGCTGTACGGCGCTGACCCCGCCAAGATCGCGATCATCCCCTGCGGCGTGAACATGGAGCAGTTTCACCCCGTTCACCAATGGACGGCGCGCACGCAGTTAGGGTTGAACCCGCGCGAACGTTACATCTTGCAGTTAGGACGGATCGTCCCGCGCAAGGGGATCGACACGGTGATCGCCGCGCTTGGCATACTCACGCATCACTACGACTGCACGGCGCATTTGCTGATCGTTGGCGGCGAATCGGATGATCCTGATCCGGTTAAGACGCCGGAAATCGGGCGGCTGATGCAGATCGCCGAGCAGGAGCGCGTGGCGCATCGTATGACCTTCACCGGGCGCAAGCGGCGCGATCAGTTGAAATACTACTACGCCGCTGCCGATGTCTTCGTCACGACGCCGTGGTACGAGCCGTTCGGGATGACACCGCTCGAATCGATGGCGTGCGGCACACCGGTCATCGGTGCAGCAGTGGGTGGCGTCAAATACAGTGTCGCGCATGAGGTGACCGGTTTTCTCGTGCCGTCGAAGAACCCGGCAGCGCTGGCGGAACGGCTGCATCAGGTGCTTGCCGACAGCGCGGCGGCAGAAACAATGGGCGAAAATGCGCTCCGGCGTGCCAATGACCTGTTTGCGTGGTCACGCGTGACCGAACAGGTCGCGGCGTTTTACGACGCTGTGATTGAACGCCAACCAACTCTTTCGATGGAACAAGCGAAGGTGCAGAGCTAATGCAAGACTTAAGCGGAAAAATCGCAATCGTGACCGGCGGCGGTCAGGGATTGGGTGAGGCAACGGCGCGCGCCCTCGCTGCAGCCGGGGTGACGGTGGTGTGTGCGGACGTGCAAGAGGCGAAAGCCTTCGCGGTCGCCGATGCGCTGCGGGCAGATGGGTGCAGCGCCGAAGGGATGCGCCTCGACGTGACCGACGAAAACAGCGTCCATACGGTGGTAGATGGCGTGCGCCGGAGTTACGGCAAGATCGACATTTTAATCAACAATGCGGGGACGGATGTCACCAAGCCGTTCCACGAGATGACCGTCGCCGAATGGGAGCGGGTGCTCAACGTCAATTTGCGTGGGGCGTTCCTGCTGGCGCGCTACGTCATCCCCCACATGTATGAGCGGCGCAGCGGGCAGATCGTCAACGTCGCCTCGACCGCGTCCAAGCGCATGTGGACGAACGCCAGCGCCTACCATGCGTCGAAGTGGGGCTTGATCGGTTTTTCCCACGCGTTGTTCACCGAAGCGCGGCAGTTCGGCGTCAAGGTGAGCGCCATCGTCGCGGGAGGGATGCAGACGCCTTTCATTCTGGATCGCTTCCCGGATACGCCGCTCGACAAACTGCAAGACCCGGCGAACGTCGCGCAGACGATCCTGTTTATCCTGCGGCAGCCGCAAGAGACGATCATCCCTGAGGTGATGGTCGTGCCGCTCAACGAGTCGTCATGGCCGTAAGAGCAATCTTCATCGACAAGGATGGCACGCTCATCCCCGATGTTCCATACAATATCGATCCCGCGCTGATAACACTCTCTCCCGGCGCGGGGCATGTGCTGTATACCCTTCAGCAGCAGGGGTTTCGCTTAGTCGTGGTGTCGAACCAAGCGGGCGTAGCGCACGGATTGTTCCCGGAAGCAGCGCTGGTCGGCGTGCGTCAGCGAATCGAAACCCTGCTTGCTGAATTCAACGTGCGCTTGGACGGGTTCTACTACTGCCCGCATCATCCCGATGCAGACATTCCGGCATACCGGCGCGCATGTGATTGCCG
>JACSRG010000566.1 GCA_014879865.1 Anaerolinea sp. | reverse complement strand
GTGGCGATCATCCTCGATATTCAGCTTTGTACTTCGCCTGACGGAATCGGTGTGTGCAAAGCGATCCGCGAATGGTCAGCCGTTCCCATCCTCATGCTGTCTGTCGTCGAAGCGAAACAGACGAAACTGGAGGCGCTTGACGCAGGCGCGGACGACTACATCACCAAGCCGTTCGACATGGCGGAACTCGAAGCACGCATTCGCGCCGTCCTTCGCCGATCCACGGCGGTTGAGGTTTCCAACCCGAATGGGATTGTCAGAGTACGTGACTTGGTGATCGATCTGGTCAAACGGCGGGTGACGTTAAACGCTGAGGAAGTCCACCTTACACCAACGGAATACGAACTCCTCAGGATGCTTGCGTCACATCCCGGACGCGTATTGAGCAGCAAGATGCTGCTGGACGCCGTGTGGCACGATCAGCAAGCACCACCGCCCCACTATCTGCGGGTCTTCATCAACACGCTGCGCAAGAAACTCAAGGATCGCGTAGACAACGCTGAACACTACATCATTACGGAACCCGGCGTAGGCTATCGCTTCACCGATCTGAACTGACGACATTTGAGATAAGGAGCACTTCCAGTGGATGTCCTATTCGTCATCCTGATTCTGGTTTTCTTTGCCCTATGTTGGGGCTTCGTACTGTTATGCGAACGAGTGTAGGAGTGTGACATGACCGTCCTGTATATCATTGCCGGGCTGATAGCGCTGGCGCTGCTCATTTATCTGGTGATCGCCCTGCTCAAGCCGGAGTTGTTCTCGTGACGACAATCGGCATTCTCCAACTTGTCTTATATATTGTCGTGCTGCTCTTGTGTGTCAAGCCGCTTGGCTTGTACATGGCGAACGTCTATGACGGCAAATCCTTCGTGAATCGTGTCTTCGCGCCTGTCGAGCGCCGCATTTATCGCCTGTTTGGCACGCGTGAAGACCTTGAAATGAACTGGAAGACGTATGCCCTCGCTCTTTTGATGTTCAACCTCGCCGGACTGCTGTTCGTCTACGTGCTTCAGCGTGCGCAGGCAAGTCTACCGCTAAATCCGATGGATTTGGGCGCGGTATCGCCCGACTCCGCGTTCAACACGGCGATCAGCTTCGCCAGTAACACGAACTGGCAGGGGTACGGCGGCGAAACGACCATGAGTTACCTAACGCAGATGCTCGGCTTAACCGTACAAAACTTCGTTTCGGCGGCATCTGGAATGGCAGTGCTGGTCGCACTTATACGCGGACTGTCGCGGCATACAACCAGTTTCATCGGCAGCTTCTGGGTCGATCTCACCCGCTCGACGCTCTACATTCTGCTGCCGTTGTCCATTATCCTCGCGCTGCTGCTTGTCTCTCAGGGCGTTGTGCAGACCTTTGATGCGTACCAAACCGGGCAGGTGCTCGACTCAACTGCCCTCGCCGACGCCGACGGAAACGCGATCACCGAGCAAACTATCGCGGTCGGACCTGTCGCTTCGCAAGTGGCGATTAAACAGTTGGGTACAAACGGCGGAGGTTTCTTCAACGTTAATTCGGCGCATCCACTGGAAAACCCCACACCGTTGTCGAACTTCCTGCAATGCCTCGCCATCCTGCTGATTCCCGCAGCGTTATGCTATACCTTCGGAAAGATGATCGGCGATACGCGGCAGGGATGGGCGATTCTTGCCGTAATGACGCTCATCTTCGTGGTACTGCTGGGCGCGACCGCCTCTGCCGAGCAAGCTGGCAACCCGAACATGCCCACAAACGTCGACCAAACCGCGAACGACGCGAATTTCGGCGGCAATATGGAAGGCAAAGAGGCGCGCTTCGGCGTTCCGACATCCGCCCTTTGGGCAACCGCCACGACCGCCGCGTCAAACGGTTCGGTGAATTCCATGCACGACTCGTATACCCCGTTGGGCGGGCTTGTTCCCCTGTGGTTGATGCAGTTGGGCGAAGTCGTGTTCGGCGGTGTGGGATCGGGACTCTACGGCATGTTGATCTTCGCCATCATCGCGGTGTTTATCTCCGGGCTGATGGTTGGGCGGACGCCGGAATATCTCGGCAAAAAAATCGAAGCCTACGAGATGAAGATGTCTTCAATCGTGATCCTCATCCCCCCTGCCCTCGTGCTTATCGGAACGGCAGTCGCGGTGATCAGCGAAGGCGGCTTGGCGACCATCTACAACAACGATCCCGCCGCGCATGGCTTCAGCGAGGTGCTGTACGCCTTCTCGTCGGCGGGCAACAACAACGGCAGCGCCTTCGCCGGACTCGGTGCAAATACCCCGTTCTATAACACAGCACTGGGCATTGCCATGTTTTTCAGTCGTTACGGGCTGGTAATCCCCACGTTGGCGATTGCAGGATCACTTGCCGCCAAGAAAATCGTTCCGGCGAGCGAGGGCACACTGCCGACGCACACGCCGCTGTTCGTCGTCCTGCTGATCGGAATTGTCATCCTCGTGGGCGCGCTGACCTTCTTCCCCGCGCTGGCGTTGGGTCCCATCGCCGAACATTTCATGCTGATTGGAGGCTAAGACCATGACGCTCGAATCCAGAGCCAATTCGCGTCCGCTGTTTGACCCGCCGATACTACGGCAAGCAGTGATCGACGCATTCAAGAAACTGGATCCGCGTACGCAGTTACGCAATCCAGTCATGTTCATCGTGCTGATCGGGGCAGTGCTTACGACCATCCTGTTTATCCTCGCGTTGATCGGTCAGGGTGAAGCGGCGCAGTACGCCTTAAGCATCGGCGATACCCCGGAGCGTGCGGCGGAGCTTTCGCGGAACAGCGCCGGTTTTATCTTTGCGATTGCCGTATGGCTGTGGGTCACGGTGCTGTTCGCCAACTTCGCCGAGGCGATGGCGGAAGGACGCGGCAAAGCGCAGGCGGACACGCTGCGCAAGGCACGACGTGATGTTTCCGCAAAGAAACTAAGCAGTGCGCGCAGTCGAGCGCAGTTCGCCAGCGTCCCGGCGGCGGCACTGCGGCGTGATGACATCGTCGTGGTCGAGGCGGGCGACATCATCCCCGGCGACGGTGAGGTGATCGAAGGCGTTGCCTCGGTCGATGAGAGCGCCATCACGGGTGAGAGCGCTCCTGTGATCCGGGAGAGTGGCGGAGATCGCAGCGCCGTCACTGGCGGCACACGCGTGTTATCCGACTGGTTGATCGTCCGCATCTCCGCCAACCCCGGCGAAGCGTTCCTCGACCGCATGATCAACATGGTCGAAGGCGCGAAACGCCAGAAAACGCCCAACGAGATCGCGCTCAGTATTCTACTCTCCGTTTTCACAATCATCTTCCTGCTGGCGACGGTGACGCTGCTGCCCTACTCGCTTTATGCCGTGAATGTCAGCGGGCAAGGTACACCGATTACCATCACCGTGCTGGTGGCGCTGCTTGTCTGTCTGATTCCGACGACGATTGGCGGTTTGCTCTCCGCTATCGGCATCGCGGGCATGGATCGCATGATTCAGGCAAACGTGATCGCCATGTCCGGGCGCGCGGTCGAAGCGGCAGGTGACGTAGATGTGCTTCTGCTCGACAAGACCGGCACAATTACGCTCGGTAACCGGCAGGCGACCGAGTTCATCCCTATCCCCGGCGTGACGGCGCAGCAGCTTGCCGACGCCGCGCAGCTTTCGTCCTTGGCGGACGAAACGCCGGAGGGACGCAGCATCGTCGTGCTGGCGAAAGAAAAGTACAGCCTACGCCAGCGCAACATCCATGAGATCGGCGCAGCATTCGTACCCTTCACCGCGCAAACCCGGATGAGCGGCGTCGATGTTGACGGACGTCTGATCCGCAAGGGCGCTGCCGATTCAATCCAGACGTTCGTGGTCGATTGTGGAGGAACATTCCCGCCGCAGGCGCGCTTGATCGTGGATGAGGTAGCGCGGCAGGGCGCGACTCCGCTGGTCGTGGCGGATGGAAAACAGGTTCTCGGCGTTATCCGCCTGAAAGACGTCGTCAAAGGCGGCATCAAGGAACGCTTCAGCGAACTCCGGCGCATGGGCATCAAGACGGTTATGATCACAGGTGACAATCCGCTCACCGCCGCCGCGATTGCCGCCGAAGCAGGTGTTGACGGTTATCTCGCCCAAGCCACACCGGAAGCGAAACTGAAGCTCATCCGCGAACATCAGGAAGGCGGGCGCTTGGTCGCCATGACCGGCGATGGCACGAATGACGCGCCCGCGCTGGCGCAAGCAGACGTAGCGGTCGCCATGAATACCGGGACGCAGGCGGCAAAAGAGGCGGGCAACATGGTCGATCTCGACTCCAACCCGACCAAACTCATCGAGATCGTGGAGATCGGCAAGCAGCTTTTGATGACACGCGGCGCACTCACGACGTTCTCGATTGCCAACGACATGTCGAAGTACTTCGCCATCATTCCGGCGGCGTTTGCCCCGGTTTACCCGCAGTTGAGCGCGCTTAACATAATGGGCTTGGCAACGGCGAACAGCGCGATCACGTCGGCGGTCATCTTCAACGCGCTGATCATCATCTTCCTGATCCCGCTGGCGCTGCGCGGTGTCAAATATCGTCCGGTGGGCGCGGCTGCGCTGCTGCGCAATAACCTGCTGGTCTACGGAGTCGGCGGGCTGATCGCTCCGTTTGTTGGCATCAAAATCATCGATCTCGTTCTCGTAGCGCTCGGTTGGACTTAGGAGAACATCATGAATCCGAAAAACCGTGTGGAATGGGGTCAGGTCATCCGCCCCGCCATCGTGTCGCTGATTTTCTTCACACTAGTTACGGGTTTGCTCTATCCGTCACTCATCACGGGGATCGCGCAAATCGTCTTTCCACATCAAGCAAACGGCAGCTTGATCCACAGTGATGACGGCACCGTAATCGGCTCGGAATTAATCGGGCAGCAGTTCAGCGATCCGGCGTATTTCTGGGGACGCCCGTCGGCGACGAGTCCTGTCCCATACAACGCGGGGGCGTCCTCTGGCTCGAATCTCGGACCACTCAACCCCGCGCTCGTCGGCGAAGATGGTATGATTCAAATGCGGATCGACCTACTTCAGGCAGCCAACGCGGCGGCAGGGGTGATGTCGGAATCCCCCATTCCGGTCGATCTTGTCACCGCCTCCGGCAGCGGACTTGACCCGCACATTAGCGTTGCTGCCGCCGAGTACCAGATTCCGCGAATCGCGGCACTGCGCGGATTGGACGACTCAATCGTGCGCGAACTTGTGGCACAGCATACCAACGGGCGGCAGTTGGGCATTTTGGGTGAGGCTCGCGTGAACGTCCTTCAGCTTAACCTCGCACTCGACGCCCTTAACCCGTCATAGTGAAATGAAACATCGGTGGTGAGACACATCATGAATGATCACCGACCTGAACCGGATAGTCTGTTGCACCAGATCAACGCCCAAGCGGCAAAGGTGCAGCGCGGCAGGCTGAAAATCTTCTTTGGAGCAGCAGCAGGCGTCGGCAAAACCTACACCATGCTCGATACCGCACACCTGCGCAAAACCGAGGGCGTAGACGTGGTGGTGGGATACGTCGAACCCCATCCCCGCCCCGAAACACTCGAACGGCTCGAAGGACTAGAGGCGATCCCCCCTCGCTTGATTGAGTACAAAGGGAGTCCGCTTCGTGAATTTGATCTCGATGCAGCACTGGTGCGCAAGCCTACGCTCATCCTCGTCGATGAGCTGGCACACACCAACGTACCGGGGTCACGCCATCCCAAGCGCTGGCAAGATGTCGAGGAGCTTCTGGCAGCGGGCATCGACGTGTACACGACGGTCAACGTGCAGCACATCGAGAGCTTGCGCGATGTCGTGGCTCAAATCACGGGCGTCACGGTACAAGAGACCGTCCCCGATGCCATTATCGAGTCGGCGGATGAAGTCGAACTCATCGATCTCGCGCCCGAAGACCTGATCAAGCGGCTGAAAGAGGGCAAAATCTATCAGCCGCAGCAGATCGAGAATGCGCTGCGGAGCTTCTTTCGCACCGGGAATTTACTGGCGCTGCGCGAACTAGCGCTCCGCAACACCGCCGCCCGCGTCGATGTGCAGATGCAGGAATACCGCCGGGATCACGCCATTCAACAGACATGGCCCGCTGGAGAGACCCTGCTCCTGTGCGTCAGTCCGAGTCCGCTCGCCCCACGCCTCGTTCGTGCCGCGAAGCGGATGGCAACCAGTCTGCACGCCGACTGGATCACGGTGTATGTCGAGACACCACGTCAAGCGAACACTACCGACCGGGCGCGCATCGACGAAACGCTCCACTTTGCCGAGCAAATGGGATCAACTACCGCGACGCTGTATGGAGCGCACGTCGGCGATGAAGTGCTGCGCTTTGCCCGCGAACGCAATGTCAGCAAGATCATCGTGGGCAAACCGGCGCATCCACGCTGGCGCGATCTGCTTTTCGGCTCGATGTTGGACGATCTCATGCGGCGCAGTGGTGATATCGACGTGTATGTCATCACCGGCGAACCATCGCAATCGCGTCCATTCATCCCGCATATCCCGAAGCGCACCAGCAGTTGGAGCGCTTACAGCATGGCAGTCGTCATCGTGGTGATCTGCGCGCTGATCGCTTCCGTCCTGTCTCCCTTCTTCACGCCCGTCAACTTGGTCATGGTCTTCCTCGTCGGCGTGGTCGTCGCCGCATCGCGCTACGGGCGCGGACCGTCGATGCTCGCCTCGTTTCTCAGTGTCGCCAGCTTCGATTTCTTCTTCGTGCAGCCGCATTTGACCTTCGCCGTCTCGGATACACAGTACATCCTTACGTTCGCGATCATGCTGCTGGTCGCAGTGACGATCAGTACGCTCACGGTGCAGATCAAGCAGCAGGCAGAGCAAGCACGCGAACGGGAACAACGCACCGCTATTCTCTATGCCTTAAGCCGGGATCTCGCTAACACGCGCGAAGGCGAAACACTCATCCGACTGGCGACCAAACACATCGAGGAGGTCTTTGACAGCACGATCACCGTGTTGATCCCGGATACAAGCAACAGATTGACCCCCGTGCTGGAAGATGAACCAGTCGGATTCACACGCGAAGAAGGCGTGGTGCGTTGGGTCTTCGACCATAACCGCTCGGCAGGGCTAAACACCGATACCCTACCCGCATCCAGAGGCTTGTATCTGCCGCTTACGGCATCACACGGGGTGATCGGAGTGCTCGCCGTTTACCCGCAAGATACCAAACGCTTTGCCTCCGTCGATCAACTTCACCTGCTGGAAACATTCGCAAATCAGATCGCTCTGGCGCTGGAACGAACGCGCCTTGCCGGGGATGCTGCTCAGGCGCAGATCAAACTGGAAACCGAACGTACCCGCAACACCCTGCTCAGTTCCGTTTCGCATGACCTCCGTACCCCCATCGCCGTGATCACGGGCGCGACATCCAGCCTGCTCCAGCATGAAAAGACGCTCTCGGAAATGGATCGCCACGAACTCGCACAGGTCGCCTACGAAGAATCGGAACGCCTGAATCGCTTCGTCGGCAATTTGCTAGACATGACACGGCTCGAATCCGGCAGCATCCGCGTGGAAAAAGACTGGCAGTTGATCGAGGAAGTGATCGGCTCGGCGCTTAACCATGTCCATGCCGAACGGGTCGGGCGCACGCTTCGGGTCGCCATTTCGCCCGATTTCCCGCTCGTGCAGTTTGATGAAGGCTTGATTGAGCAAGTCTTGATCAACCTTTTGGAGAATGCGCTGAAATACACGCCGCCGGACAGTCCAATAGACATCTCAGCGCAAACTGGCGCAGACGAAATCATCGTCACCGTTGCTGATCGCGGGGCGGGAATTCTGCCCGGTGATGAAGAACGCATCTTCGACAAGTTCTACCGCTCCCAGCCGAGCCATACCAAAGGCGTCGGTCTGGGTCTGGCAATCTGCCGGGGTATCATTCAGGCGCACGGTGGGCGCATTTGGGCGGAAAACCGTCCTGATGGCGGCGCGCGCTTTAGCTTCGCCCTGCCGCTCTCCGATGAGCAGCCACCCGCAATCGAGGAGGAATATGACTCAATCCGCTAGACCGAACTCACAGGCAGGCGCGGTCATCCTGTTGATCGAGGACGATACCCAGATTCGTCGCTTCCTCCGAACGACGCTGACCAGCAGCGGCTACCGGTTGATCGAATCAACCTCCGGTCAGGATGGGCTGCATCAGGTCAGCACACAGCATCCCGATCTCATCATCCTCGATCTTGGCTTGCCTGATATTGATGGGCTCGAAGTGACGGAGCAGCTCCGCGCGTGGACAAGCACGCCGATCATCGTGCTTTCTGCGCGCGACAAGGAGGGTGATAAAGTTCGGGCGCTCGATCTCGGCGCAGACGACTATCTCACCAAGCCATTCGGTACAGAAGAACTCCTTGCCCGCATTCGTGTCAGCTTACGGCACATGCAGCAAACGCTGTGGATTGAAACACCCGTCTACGCGTTCGACAATGTGCGGGTCGATCTGGAACACCGCCGCGTCTACGTTGATGAGGGCGAAGTCCATCTCACCCCCATCGAGTACAAACTGCTAACGACCCTCATCCGCTTTGCCGGGAGGGTCGTGACGCAGCGCCAGTTGTTGAAGGAAATCTGGGGTCCGACCTACGAGAAAGAGACGCACTATCTGCGCATCTACATGGGGCAGTTGCGCCACAAACTCGAAGCCGACCCCGCCCAGCCCCGCTTTTTGATCACCGAACCGGGGGTAGGCTACCGGCTAAAGGTGGATGAATGACGGACTCTATCGTCAGCGGTTCATCCGCTGGCGCGGTGATAGGCTGCTCCAGCGTGACGAGCTTGCTGCCGAGCGCTTCACGCATCCTCCACGCCTGAAACCGGTGCCAGTATGGAATCCGACTTGGCGAAATGTACGCGAAAATCAGGTCGGCGTCGAAACATTCGACCGCTTGTACCAAGCAACCAGCACTTGAGATGCACTGCATCGCCTCGACGGTCAGCTCCACGCCATAGTCTTCAGCCGTCGCCCCGTAATCGCCCAGACGCGCACGCTCCTGCATTGTAGGCGGGACGTAGCCAATTTCCGTTCCTAAATAAGCAGCATACGGCATGTGCATCAAGCGCAGCACGACGACTCGCGCTTGGCTGTTGCGTGCCAATACACATGCTTGAACAACCGCTTCATCCGTCCAACGGGCTTCAGCGAATTGAATCAGAATGGTCTTCATGGGTGAACCTGTATCAGCCTCGTTTGAGGTCATTCTATGCCGCCTCTGAGTTAAGCAGGCAAACTCTGCGACTGTTGGTGCGGCGCGTGTTCCATCTCATCCTCGACATGGTGATCGGTCGCGTGCTCAAACGTCACTTTGAACCCCGGTGGCAGCGGCAGCGTGTCCAGATGCAC
>JACSRG010000762.1 GCA_014879865.1 Anaerolinea sp. | reverse complement strand
GTCGTCGGGATCGGTATTTCGCTGGCGCAAAACTGGCGCAATCGCGGCATCGGCACGGCGATGATGCAGTTTGTCATCGACTGGTGCCGCGCTAATCCGGTCGTTCACCGGCTCGAACTGACCGTGTTCTCGAACAATCCCCGCGCGCAGCATGTCTATGAGAAAGTTGGGTTTCAGCACGAAGGTATCCGCAAGGAAGCCTATTTCAAACACGGTGAGTATCTCGACGGAATCCTCATGGCGATGCTGTTTGACAAACAAACCTAATCCTAACTCTGTAAATTCTGTTCGTGCCCAACGTTCTATTAATGCGCAGTGAGCGATGGGCTGTACTATAATCCAGAGTGCCTTACAGTTTAGTTATATCATAGGGGCTTCATGGATACGCGCGAACACATGTCATTGCTGTGCGAATTTCTTGGGCTGGTGGGCATTCCCGCCGAGGTGCAGCCTTTGGATGAGACCGAATACCGGATTATGATTGAGCGGGATGCATTTCATCGTCGCCGCGCGTATATCGAAGCATGGTTCACACCGGTTGATACGGGCGAAGAGTACATTCTTTTGAAGGAACGTTTGCGCGGAACCGGCAATACAGATTTCTAATCCCCTTTCTCGCTGTCATGCGTAGGGATGCCGTAGGGGAGTCGTCGGTGACTTTTGGCGGCAGCACGACGTATGTATAACAGGAGATACCAAAGGGGGATATTATGCGCACACTCTTGCTCCTTGTGGGCGGATTGCTGGCGCTGGGCTGTTCACTTTCGGGCGTACCACCGGCGACGCCCACACTAGAACCAACGGAAGGCACGGTTTTCATCGACGCCCGCGACCCCACCGCGCTGCCTTCATCCACCGCAACTGCGACCACTGCCCCGACCGCTGTTTTGCGTCCCAACTGCTATATTCGGACGGACTGGTTCATCTACTGGGTGACGCGCGGCGAAACGCTTGCCAGCATCGCCCGCCGATCCGGTACGACTGCCGCCGTGCTGGCAGTCGCCAACTGCTTGGCGAACCCCAACCTGATTTACGCGGGACAGCTTCTGCGCGTGCCTGTCCTGCTGCCACCGCCTATGACCAGTACCCCCTCGGCATCGTCCACGCTCGTGCCGACGACCCAGATTCCCCCGCCGACCGAATCGCCGACTGTGCTGCCGCCGTGAGACAGGCACATAAGCGGCTGTAAACCTGACTGGAGGATCGCATGAGAAAATCGCTGGTTATTCTCGCCGTCGCTTTCGTGTCGCTCGCCTGCACCCTGTGGCAGTTTCCCCCCGATTTAGGGATGGATTTGCCAACTCCGGTGATCGTGCTTTCCACCAATACGCCGCGTTCGCTGAGTACGGCAGTGGTTCTACCGACCGAACCGCCGGTTATGGCGACGCCCATGCCGTCCATGACGCGTGTGAACGCGGTCTATCTGCCGTTCGAGCACGGGTTTATGGCGTACGTCGAAGGCGCGGACTGCTTGTATGTTTACGCGGAAATCGGCGACTGGTCAGGCGTGCTCATCCCGGATGAGATTCGCACGCAGGAGATGGGATACTATCGCTACTGCACAGTCTTCGGGGGGCTGCCCGATGCGCCGTCCGATGCACCTGAAGGGGATTTCGGGCGCGTGTGGGCGCGCTACCCCGAGTTACAGCCGTTCCTCGGCGCGGTGACGGGGGAGGTTGTTCGCTACGCGTCCACGATTCCGCCGAGTGAACCGGTGGTCATGGGCGGCGTGTTCTACTCCGGCATGATCATGCTGCCCGACGGACGCGCGCTGTACTGTGGCACACGCGGCGCAACCGCCGGGCGCTGCGAACTACGGTCAGGCAGGCTGCCGTACTAATCCGCGATTTGTTCGAGTTCTTCGGTTTCGCCCGCCTTGAGTAGGCGGCGATAGGTCGCTTGCAGCGTGAGTGCGTCGGCGGTGTGGAAGGGCAGCGGCGCTTCGACCCCGACCGTGCCGCCCACGCCGAAGTCGATGAAGGCTTGCAGCAGTTCGCGGTAGCGCAGATCACCCTCGTTGAGCGGGACGTGTTCTTTTTCGCCTTTCGCCGTGTAGGCAATCGCGCTCAGGTGGAAGTGCATTTTTTGCAACCCGTCTTCGCCTAAGCCGTCGCGCACGCGAGTGAGCGCATCCGCGAATTCGTCATAGCTGTTGAAAGAACCGTCGCCCGTTCGGGCGTGTAAATGCGCCCAGTCGATGCACGGCAGTACGCCGGGGATGTCGCGCGCCAGTTGAATCGTTTCGTCCAGTGTGCCGAACATCGCGCCTTTGCCCATCGTTTCCGGGCGCAGTGTGACTTTTGTGCCTTCCTCGCGCAGAATCGTCGTCAGCTCGATCAGCTTGGCTTTGGCGCGCTCGTAGACCTGTTCCGGCGGCTGACTGTGGTAGCTGCCGGGATGAAACACGATGTCATATGCGCCCGCTTTAAAGCCCGCTCGCGCCGCCGCCAGCAGACGCGCGTCGCTCTTGGACATCAGTTCTTCCGTCTGGCTGTTCAAGTTGATGAAATACGGTGCATGGACGCTCAAGGTGATGCCGTGTTTCTCCGACGCCGCCTTGATCAGCGCGCACGTCTCGTCGCTGACGCGCACGCTCTGTGTCCACGCGATTTCCAGATGCGCCAAGCCCAGTTCGCGCATGTGGGCGATAGCGGCGGGTGTCCCACTCTCGCGGGCGGTTTGCGGCGATCCGACTGTGCCGAAGCGCAGCAGTTCATTGGGGTAAGTTTCCACGCGACGAAATCCTCACAATTGACGTATAGTGATTTAAGTATAGCCCATCTCAGAGAAGGCGTTAGGGAGTCCTCACCATGCTGCATGTCGCCCTGTTTCGCCAGCGTGCCCTGCTGATCGCAGCGGCGGCGGTGGTCGTCGTTTTCATCCTGTGGAATGTCCCCGCGCTGGATTTCATCCTGTATCCGCTGCGCCTGTTCGTGACCTTCGTCCACGAAACCGGGCACGGCGTCGCCGCGATTCTCACGGGCGGGCAGTTCAACCGGTTTGTCGTGGATGCCAGCGGATCAGGTTTCGCGGCGACCAGCGGCGGCACACGCGCGTTGATCCTCCCGGCGGGGTATATTGGCGCAGCGCTGTTCGGCGCGGTGCTGTTCTACCTCGTCAATACTGTGCCGTACCCCAAGACCCTCGCGCTGATTCTGGCGCTGTTCGTCGCCGGGATCACCGTGCTGTTCACCGACCTGTTCTCGACGGCGTTTCTGGTCGGGATCGGCTTCGCGCTGGTGCTGGTGGCGCTCTGGCGCTGGCTGGATCGGGGCGCGGTCATGCTGGTGCTCGACGTGCTGGCGATGATCACGGGGCTGAACGCGGTGCTTGATCTCCTGTTCCTGATCAACAATACGGGCGCGACGCTCGGCACGGTGCGCAACGATGCTGCGGCTTTTTCCGCCGAAATCGCGCCGCTGATTCCGCCGGTGGTCTGGGCGCTGCTGTGGTGTGCGCTTGCAGTTGGGCTGCTGCTGGTATCGGTGTATTACAGCGTGATTCGCCGGGTTAGACCGGTCTAGGGGAGATCACGGAAACGGGGTTGTGCAGGCGTGGCAGTTCGACGGTGAACCGGCTGCCTTTCCCCGGTGTACTGACGACGCTGATCGTGCCGCCGTGCTGCTCGATAATCGACTTGCAGATCGGCAAGCCGATCCCTGCGCCGCCTGCCGTTCGTGCCGCAGGTTTGTAGAACCACTCGAAGATGTGCGGCAGATCATCCGGTTCGATGCCGCTGCCAGTATCCTCGAACTCGATGGCGACGCTGCTGCGCCGGACGCTGTTACGCAGCGTGACCGTGCCGCCGCCCGGTGTGAATTTGCCCGCATTATCGGCGATTTCGCGCAGCGCCCGGTCGATGTGATACGGGTTGCAGAAGATGACCGCGTTATTGGGCGTACATTCATCGACGAAGGTGAGCGACGCCTCAGTGCAGATTTTGGCGAGGTAGGTCGTCACCGTGCCGCGGAGATCGTCAAAGCGGACCTGTTCGCAGGTTTCCAGATTCGCCCCGGTTTGCAGATCGATGATGAAGTGCATGTCGGCGATCAAGTCGTCGATGTAGTGAATACGTTCGTTGATCTCGCCGAGGATCGTTTTGCGTTTGTTGGTATCGCCGCTGGCGCTCAACAGATAGGCTTTCAGGTTGATCTCGCTCAAGGGCGTGCGGAAGTCGTGCGCGATGCCCACCACGAGGTCACGGGCGACGCGCACCTTTTCGCGCTCCAACTCCAGCTTGAGCGCCTGATTCTGCGCCTGCTTGCGGCTGGAAATGTCGCGGAGAATCAGCGCGCTGCCGACCTCTACCCCCTGTGGTGACGTTACGGTGAGATGCTGGTATTCGTAGCTAACGTCAATCCCCTCGACTGGATGCAACAGGAACTCGATAGGCTCGTGCGACGTGCTGGCAGGCGTCGTGCTGAGCAGCAGCGCGATGTCGGGTGACAGCTCTTGTATTTTTTTGCCGCGCGCCAGTTCCGGCAAAATGTGCAGCAGTTCGCCCGCCGTGCCGTTCAAATCCACGATCCAGCCGTCCAGATCGAGGATGATGATCGGATCGCGCATACTCTCGATGATCCACTTGTGCGCAGTCGGGATGATCTGGAATAGGCGTTCGCGGAAGATGCTCCAGCCAAGCGGGATACATGCCAGCGCCAGCGCAATCCCGGCGAGATCGATGTTAGAATAGGCAGTTCCATCCGTCAGCACGGTCAGACCAATGCCCAACGAGATCAGCACCCCGGCGATGATCAGCGGCACCCCTTGGCGGATATACAGCACGCCGCCGCGCCACAAATGAATCAGCGTTGCGATCAACATGGTGTAGAGCATGATGATCATCGTTGCCGAGGTGAGCAGGAAACCACCCCCGTAGAGCCGGTCAAAATAGACCAAGCCGTCGATCATCACCACTCCGGTGTGGGTGTACGCCAGCCCGTGCCATTCGTTCGTCCAGACCAGAAGCAGGTGCAGGACGGGCGTCACGATCAACGGGATGCGGACATAAGGCAGCCGCAGCCACTGCTCCTTACGGACATAGGACGCCAAGAACCAAATCGCAATCGCGGAGACGCAGACCCATGCCGTGTTTTCGAGCCGCACCCATACCATCACCCATTCCAGCGTGGTCGAGGAGAGTTCCAAAGCGTAAAAGAGGAGGTTAGCGCTCCCGGCAAGTAGTAGATACACATATAACCTTGCCGTCTGGCTGCTGCTGCGGCGCGAGGTCACGTATGCGGTGATTAAGAGCGAGAGGTTCGCGAAACCCAGAAGCAGGGCAAGCGGGTTTGCTTGGAACATGATAGTGTCACTTCACAATCATGAAGTCATTACATCTATTGTCCTCATTTTATGAGCAATTCATCGAATCTAGCGTAAATGTATGTACGTCTCATTAGCTGCTTGGGAGGTCGATGCGGAAGCGGCTTCCCTTGCCGGGAATACTTTCGGCGCTGATGCTGCCGCCGTGCTGCTCGATGATGGCTTTGCTGATCGCCAAGCCCAAGCCCGCCCCGGCGGTTGATCGCGCCGACGGCTTATAGAAGCGCTCGAAGATATGCGGCAGGTCTTCTTCGTCGATGCCGACGCCTGAATCTTCGATGGTGATGTGCAGTCGATCCCCGACGACGGCGCAGCGCACGCTGATCCAGCCGTGCGGCGGCGTGAATTTCACCGCGTTGTCGAGGATGCTGCGCAGTGCGCGCTGCATCCGGGACGCGTTGACCGTGATGATCGTATCCCCCGGCTGGCAGTCTACGGTGACGATCTGTTCGTTCGCCTGCGCGCGGGATTGTAAGTAGGTCGCCATGTCGTTCAGCAGCGTACCTGCTGCGAGGGGCGCGCAGTCAGCACACTCGTTTTCCATATCCAGCGCGATCAAGAGCTGCATATCGGCGATCAGCGTGTCGATGTAGCGCACGCGCTCGTAGACTTCTTCAAGATGCTGCTGCCGTCGATCCGGGTCAGGCGCGATCTTGAGGAGATAGGCTTTCAGGTTGATCTCGCTCAAGGGCGTGCGGAAGTCGTGCGCGATGCCGCCGATCATCTCGCGGGTAATGCGGACTTTTTCACGTTCCAGTGCTAACCGAAGCGCTTCTTCGCGGTTGTGGACGCGCTCGGTTGTGTTGCGCAGCACCAGCGCGAAGCCGAACATGCGCCCGGTCGGGGCACTGATCGGCACCTGTCGGAACTCAAAATCGGCGCTGCTGCAATCCGAGAGCAGCGTCTTGTATTCGATCATCGGGCTGGGGGTTGTGGCGTTTAAATCGACGAGCGTGGCGATTTTCGGCGCGACGGTTTGAAGCTGCTGCCCGCGTGCCTGCTCCGGCTGGATTTCAAACAGGCTGATCGCCGCCCGGTTGATTTCGACGATCCAGCCTGCCCCGTCGATGATGATGATGGCGTCCGGCATCTCGTGGACGAGCCAGCGGTGCGCGGCGGGCAGCATCTGGAACAGGTTTTCGCGCAGTACACTCCAACCGAGGGGCAAACAGGCGAAGGCGAGCGAAATCGCGGAGAGGTCGAGATACGGCACGAGATTGAGCGTATCGTGGAACACGGTGAGCAAACCGCCGCTCCATACGATCACCGAGACGATTTGCAGCGGCACGATCTGACGCGCGAAGAGATTCGGCGAGCGCATGGCGATGAATAAGCTGATCGCCTGTGAAACCAGCAGCAGCCCCATCAGCGCCGAGACGGTGATATAGAAGCCGATACCGTAGGTGCGGTCAAAGTAGATCAGCCCGTTGATCTCCGCGAGCCCGATGCGAGTGTAGTAGAGATTGTGCCACTCGCCCATCCACGAGACAATCAGGTACACCGCCGGAATCCCGATCAGCAGGATGCGCACCAGCGGCAGCTTGAGCCAATGTTCCCGATGGACATACGCGAGCATGAATGCCGCCCATGCCGGGGCGATCACGCTGACGGCAGTATGTTCAAGCTGCACCACCCACAGGATGAGCGGAAGCTCGGTCAGTGACAGCTCGACAATATAGCCGAAGAGGTAAACGCAGACGGCAGCGGTGAAGTAGACATAGTAGCGCGAGGGGACACTGACACTGCGCATCCAGACGATGCGGGCGGCACCGATGAGGATAATTAGCGCGGGCACCAGATGCAGAGCAAGCGGGTTGAACTGGAACATGGTAGAGTCACTATTCAGGTACGAGCGTGCATCGCCCCGCACTTGAGAGGCGCACAATGAAACCGACTGAAAGACAATGCATACTGGCCGCCGCAATCTAATATTACATGAGAAACGAAAGTACAGGTAGTAATGTATTCGATTGAAAGGTAAAAAATGCTCCCCAGCCTGCCTACGACGATGCGCGCTGCTGTGCTGCACAGCTACAACGGTGTCGTCACCATTGAAGATCGAGAGATTATCCCGCCGCGTGCGGGCGACGTGATCGTCAAGATCGCCGCATCGCCGCTGAATCCGTCGGATGTCATGTTTACTTACGGCATGTATGGGTTTCGGAAGCCGCTGCCGACCGTTCCCGGTTTTGAAGCCAGCGGCGTGATCGTGGCGGTCGGCGAGGGCGTGGACGCCAGCCGCATCGGTCAGCGGGTAGCGTGCTTCGCCGGGAACGACGACGGGGCATGGGCGGAATACATGCGTATCCCGGCGACCAATGCTTACCCTGTGCTCGACAGCATCAGCGATGAGCAGGCGTCGATGCTGCTGGTCAACCCGCTGACGGCGCGGGCGCTGATCGAAATCGCGCAGAATGCTTCCGGCAGCAGCGCCATCGTCCAGACCGCCGCCGCGTCTGCGCTCGGCAAGATGATCATCCGCCTCGCCGCCGAACAGGGCATCCCGACGATCAACATCGTGCGCCGCGCCGAGTCGGTCGATGAACTGACGGCGCTCGGAGCAGCGCATGTCCTCGACAGCAGCAGCGCCGACTTCGAGCATACGCTGCGCGAACTGGCGGCGAAACTCAATGCGCGCGTCGCCTTCGATGCGGTCGGCGGCGATCTCAGCGGGCGCATCCTCCACCTGATGCCGCGTAACAGCCGCATCATCGTCTACGGCGGCTTGAGCTTGCAGCCGGTCACGATCAGCCTTGACGATTTGATCTTCCGGGGCAAGCACGTCGAGGGGTTCTGGCTGTCAACGTGGCTGCCGACCATCGCGCCGCCGCGTTTGTTGAGCATCTGGCAGGAGGAGCAGGCGCACATCGGCGACACATACAAAACAGACGTCCGCGCGCGCTATGGTCTGGAGGACATCGGGCGGGCGCTGGCGGATTATTCCGGGCAGATGTCCGGCGGCAAGGTGCTGCTCACGTTCATGCCTGAAGATTAATAAATTGTGATACCATGTAAGACTATTACGCCTTAGAATCTCTGTACGGCAGCAGGACACACATCTCAGTTTCACAGGAGCGCATTATGGCGAAAGCCGTTTGGAAGGACGTCGTCTTGGCGGAGAGTGATCAGACGATTGTCGTCGAAGGCAACCACTACTTCCCGCCCGATTCGATCAAACCGGAATTCTTCGTCGAAAGCAGCACGCACACCACCTGTCCATGGAAGGGACTCGCCAGCTACTACAACGTGCAGGTCAACGGCGAGACGAACAAGGATGCCGCGTGGTATTACCCGACGCCGAAGGACGCCGCCAAGCAGATCGGCGGGTACGTTGCCTTCTGGCGCGGCGTGCGGGTCACGCCGTAATTACAGCACATCGACCGGATCGACATCGACGTACCAGCCGCGCCCAACGGGGAGATCGCGCAGGACGGCGGTCGGGTCGGTGCTGCGCACGAACAAATGCCAGCGGAAAGCATTCGCCTCTTTGGGGAAGAAGCACGGCGCGGGTCCGATCAATTCCGTCGCCGTGAGCTGCAGCTCCGCGATCCGCTGGCGGATGATTGAGGCGGCGCGCTCGGCTTCCATGCGCGCTTTCGTCTCGTTAGGGAAGCGAAATAGAATCCGCGCCAGCCGCCGGAATGGTGGATACCCGATCTCGCGCAGATGGGCGATCTCCTGCTCGTAGAAGCGGGCGTAGTCGTGCTTGGCTGCCGCCTGAATCGCGTAGTGCTCCGGCTGGTAGGTCTGCAAGACGACGCGCCCGCCGAGTAAGCCGCGCCCCGCCCGCCCCGCGACCTGAGTCAGCACTTGGAAGGTGCGTTCCCCGGCGCGAAAGTCTGGCAGTGCCAAGCCGATGTCCGCGCTGACCACGCCGACGAGCGTCACCAGCGGTAAATCCAGCCCCTTAGCGACTAACTGCGTCCCGATCATGATGTCGGCTTTGCGGTCGATAAAGCGCTGCAAGATCGCCTCGTGTGCCTGCGGTGACTGCGCGGTGTCGCTGTCCCAGCGGACGGTGCGCGCCTTCGGGAACATCTCGATCAGCGATTTCTCGACGTTTTGTGTCCCCGCGCCGAAGAACTTGATCCGCTTGGACTGGCACGA